>NZ_JAFYUW010000044.1:0-27254 GCF_017549435.1 Brochothrix sp. | reverse complement strand
GTTTCCCCATCAAACTTAATTGTATGACCTGCATTATCGCCACCTTGATAGCGTGCAATTATTTCGGCATGTTCACTTAAAAAGTCTGTGATTTTACCCTTACCTTCGTCACCCCATTGTGTACCTACTACAACAACTGAAGACATTCTAACACCTCATTCAAAAATTTTGTTATATACATTAAATCCACTCTCAATTTTACAACATTAAGCGTCTGTGGTCAATCTATTTACGAACAATGCTAAGCATTAACGATCTATCTGTTCGCTTTTGCTATCAGCTTTTAAGCCATATACTATTAGCAAGGCTTTTTACGGACAAATATCTGACAAATATTCAAAAAAACACCCTATCTAAAGATATAGCAAATTGCTAATCCTAATATAGGGTGGGATGTTATTTTAGTAGAAAGATACGACTTCTTTGTACAATGCATCTGTTTGTGTTAATCCACAGACCGTTGTCAATACATAATCTAAACCTTCTTCTTTCAACATCTTTTGTAGTTTAACAGCTTCATCATCAGATGCGTCATCAAATTTCAAGGCTGCGACAATTGCCTTCGCTAAATTTTCATGAGGAAGCCCCAATTTACCGGCCTCTACCGCAGGACGCACAAGACGATCTGCAGCACCCAATTTACGCAATGGAGAGCGTCCTACACGATCAACACCATCTGCCAAAAGTGGGTTTTCGAAACGATGGATAATTTTTTTGATATAAGCGGCATGTTCTGTCGCATCAAGACCATAACGTTTAATTAAATAACCACCCGTTTCACCTAAGGTTGCTTCCACTTGTTCATAAATTGCTTTGTCTTCTAATGTTTGATCAATTGTCGCATAACCTTTAGCATAACCGAGGTAAGCTGTTACCGCATGTCCTGTATTAACAGTGAATAATTTACGTTCAATAAAAGGCGCTAGGTCAGGAACAACTGTCATTCCAGTAATTTCTGGCAACGCTGTTTTACTTTCAACTACCCATTCATAATAAGCTTCTACCATTACATCTAAGCCTAAACCTTCGGGTTGCGCTGGCACAATACGATCGACCGCTGAATTACAGAAATGAACATGTTCTTTAATTTTCACTTTCGTTTCAGCATCGACCGCTGCTAAAATAGCATCTCGTAAAATATCTGTTGCTGAAATTTGGTTTTCACAGGCAATTACATACAAAGGTTCTCTAGAATGTTGTACACGTTTTGTGATTGCTTTTGCAATAGCAGGTGCGATTAATGGTAAAATACCTGCACCAATCGCTGTTGTTAAAAACGTCGCTTCGCCAATCAAGTCTTCTACTTCCGTGATTTGTGAGCCACTATTTAAGCCAGCCACTGGTTTAATAAGGCTTTCTTGCGGCGTTGGCTCTGCTGTAACAACTTTGTATTGTTTTTGTGTGTTTAATTGATCAATAACGGTTTGATTTAAATCGGCAAAGGTCACTTCATAACTTGCTTCATTTAGCAATGCGCCAATGAATCCACGCCCAATATTTCCTGCTCCAAAATGAATTGCTTTTTTCATGATTTATCATTCCTTTGTGTTTTATTTATAATATATTTTTGCAGTGCCTGTTCTAATTGTTTACGAATCAAAACTTCTTGCCCTGATGAAAAAACGGCAATATGTTTAGGACTCTCAATAATCAAGGCACTGATCATACTAACAATTTCAAGTTCTGACTGGCTAAGATTTTCAGGTGCCAGCATTAAAATAAAGTTATTCACCGGCCATTCACGTGCATCCATCCCTTTAAGATGATAAGGCTGTTGCGTTTGAACAATTGCAAATGAGAGCTCAGAGATTTGTTCGTGTCGACAGTGATACAATGCCATATTAGTATCTGGTATCGCTAGTCCACCTTGCTTTTCTCGCCAGATAAGCTGTTCAAAAATATGATCTACGGCGCCCGTTTTTTTCATTTTCACATTCGCTTGTACCATGCGATAGAGTATCTTTTCATAAGATACACCACTTGTATCAAACGTCACTTTTAAATCATCTAACAAACTATGAACAGCCGCAAGCGTCTTGTCTAATTCACCAATAAATGTTGAAAAATCTTCTGTCAACGGCACGGGTTGTTCTTCAACCACGCGAGTTGATGATAGGTATTTTTTTTGTTCCATTATGACTGGTAAATGCTCTTTAATGTAGCGACGCACAGAACGTACATCTTCAATTGAGAGCAACGGGTTAACTAACAAATAATCTTTCGGTGGATGCTGTAACCGCACTGTCGATAAAACAATATCGTAGTCATTCCAATCCAATTTTTGCATATCTGTCATCGAAGCAATGGCGTGTTGCGTTAGCTCAGGCACTTCTTTTTTCAACCGTGTGGCTAACATTTTAGAGGCCCCAATACCTGTCGGACAGATAATCAATGTCGCAATATCGATTTGTTCTTTTTTCATTTCTAACGCTGAACCAAAATGAAGTACAATATAAGCCATCTCATCAATTGCTAATGCATGGCCATTTAATTCTTCTTGTATCGCTTTTTCAATAGCCATAAATAACAATGGATACTGGCGACGAATATCTGCTGATAAAGGATTGTATACAGTGATATTATTTTGAAACCTAAAAATTGCTGATGGCATATGGGCTAATAAACCTTGAAAAAGTGAAAAGTCATCCGTTAAATCAACATTCAGTTGATCAGAAACACTATTAATTAGCTGGTGCACTAAACGATTAATCAACAAACTATCATAACCGCCCATTGTTTCATTGAGTTGTACGGCACTCTGCCATAAAACAGCAACTTCATATTCTTCTACATGTGAGAGCGGTACATCCGACTGTTTTTTAAAATTGTGCGCAAATTTATAGGCATCATCCGTTAAACGCATAGACGGTTCGTGTGCTTCTAAAACGAAGCCACTCTCAATACGATGTAATGTAATCGCAAGTTGAATCAAAAAACGCATATAGGAGTTCATTGCCATTTGGTAGTGGGTATCCGCAATATATTTTTTTTCAAAACAGTTAATGTGCTTAATTGTATCGATAGGAATATAAGCAAACCAATCAACCGATTCTGTTTTTTCCTGCTCTAGTTCCAATAACAAATCAACTAATTGTTCATCAAAGTGTTGTAAAAGATAGTTCGCTAATGCTTGTCGCTTATTTTTCTCTAAACCGACTAATTGAATACCGCTACCTCGATAACGTTCCACACTTACTTGTAAGGGTGTTAACCATTCAGATAAAACATCCAAATAACTACTAGCCGTTTGCACAGATACGCCGACATCCGTAGCTAAACTACTTAATTTGTAAGGTTCTTGTTGATGCGCAAGTATTTTTAACAACAACCAGTTTTTTTCTTCGGGTGTTTGGTCTAACGCTTCAGCTTGATGGAGCTCTTGTGCTAATTTAAACATATTAGCATTCGTTCCAGCAATTTGAAATTCTTGTTCCGTCTTACTCAAGGAAAGATGAAAAGTAGCTAACGTATGAGACACATTTTTTAAATCTCGCTGTACAGTTCGACGGCTCACTTTTAGCTGCGAACTAAAATAGTCCAACGTATTGCCTGATTTGTTTTTTAATAAGGTCTCTAAGATAACTTTTTCACGCGTCGTTAAAAACACTGGACGTCCTCCTCTGTTTTCTGTCGGTAAAGTATATCATCTAGCAGCAATCACTGTCATTTTTACGAATCCGAGTCATAGCACCTTCCGTTAATCGGAAGATGCTTGCTCGACAAAGTCTTTTATTTGTTATTTCGCTTTTGTAAGATGATCAACGAGTGTTTCTTTATCCGTTGCAATCACCATTGCATCCACTTCCGACATATCTGCACACGTCTCAGCAATCATTGATAGTATTTCAAGATGATCGTTGTTTGCGCCTGCGATTGCGAAGATTAATTTCACTTGGTTTCCATTAAAATCAACACCTTCTGGTACTTGAACAATAATGACACCTGATTTCTTCACAGCTTGTTTAGCCGCTTCAGTACCGTGTGGAATTGCTACTTCATTTCCCATATAAGTTGATAAGTCATTATCGCGAGTAATCATCGCTTCTACATAATCAGTTGCGACATATCCTTTTTCTACCAACTTTTCACCAGCAAATCGAATCGCTTCATCTTTGTTAGCAAAAGCTTTATTGAGATACACGTTTTCAGTGTTCAAAATTGCAAGATTTGCTGCACTTGAATTAACTGGTGTTGCTTCTTCTACCGCTTCACTTTCAGTATGTGTTGCTGTTAAACGTTCAATTAAATTATCATACTCTGGGCTATCTAAGAAATTATCCACAGAGATATGAAGTGCATTTGCCCGCTTATCTTTTGCACGTGGTGTTAATTCACGTTGTGTGATAATAATTTGAGCATCTGATGGCAATTGCGAAATCGCCGTGTTTGTTACTGTGATATCTAATTTTGCTTGTTTTACTTTTTTACGTAATAATGAGGCACCCATTGCGCTTGAACCCATACCGGCATCACAAGCAAATACGATTTTATTAACTGCCTTCAAATCTGTCGTTGAACTCGTATCCGTAAAATGACCTGCAACGCTACTTTCTTTACCTTTCATTGCATTCATTTTAGCTGTTGCATCTTCAATTGATTCATCTGATTTTTTACTAAAGCGTAAAATCAGTGCTGCGACAGCAAAAGAAACCACTGTTGCTACTATAACTCCAGCAAGGTTTGCACCGTAATTAGCAAAACCTTTTGGTGTTGCTGCTAGTACCGCCAAAATACTACCTGGTGATGCAGGCCCAATTAAACCTCCATTAAATAGTGTTAAAGTGAACACACCACTCATACCACCTGCGATTGCTGCAATGAGCAATGCGGGTTTCATTAAGATATATGGGAAATAGATTTCATGAATACCACCAACAAATTGGATAATTGCTGCACCTGGAGCTGTACGCTTAGCTGCACCTGTTCCAAATAAGCTAAGTGCTAACAAAATACCAAAACCTGGTCCTGGGTTTGCTTCAAGTAAGAACAACACCGACTTACCTGATTCTGCAGCTTGTTGTACACCTAAAGGTGTTAAGATCCCTTGATTAATTGCGTTATTTAAGAATAGCACTTTACCTGGCTCAATAAAGATTGAAGCTAGTGGTAATAAGTTGGCATTAACAATCCAATCAACTGCGCTTGCTAATGTGTTATTAAGTGCTGCCATTACTGGGCCTACACCTTTCAAACCAATAACAGCTAAAATACCACCAAGGATACCTGCTGAGAAGTTGTTCACTAACATTTCAAGACCTGATTTGATTTTCCCTTCAATCAGAGCATCAAATTTTTTCATTAAGTAACCTGCAAGAGGTCCCATGATCATTGCACCTAAGAACATCGGCACATCTGATCCAACGATAACACCCATCGTTGCAATTGCACCAACAACTCCACCACGATGACCGTGGACGATTTTACCACCAGAAAAACCAATTAATAACGGAAGTAAATAGTTGACCATTGGCCCAACCAACTCAGCTATTGCTTTGTTTGGCCACCAACCATCTGGTATAAATAATGCTGTAATTAATCCCCAAGCAATGAATGCCCCTATATTAGGTAGAACCATTGAGCTTAAAAAGTTACCGAACTTTTGAATCCCTTGTCTACCACTTGCTTTTTCTTTTGCCATTGTTCATCCCTCTTCCCTTTTAAACGATTTGATATCGCTTTCATAGTTCAATCTTATAACGAGACGTCTAGACATTCAATCTATTGTAAGACCAAGTTTGTCACAACAAGTTGTGACAAACTTGTGATTCCATAAAAAAGACGCCTTCTATAGCAGAAGACGCCTCAGCACACAGAAATAATAATATTAAATTGTTTCAGTCTAACAGCTGAGTATCGTTATCATCTCGATACTCTGTCGTTAGTCATCAGAATTATTCTTGCTCGCCATCCTTAGCATTTCCCATCATAAAGATGGCAATCGCAGCGATTGCGATTGGAATCAACGCAACAAAAAACATTGTTGACACACTTGAGGCCATAGCATCAATCACTTTATTTAAAACTTCAGTTGGTATTTTAGCACGCGCAGATGATTCAAACAGCTGCTGTGTATTACCAAACTGAGCTAAGTCTACTTTGGCTCCCACAAATTTATCACTTAATTTAGTGTTAAATACATTTGATTGTAACGCGCCAAACATCGCAATACCTAATGTCATACCGAACGAACGGATAAATGAATTAGTTGATGTGGCAGTCCCTCGAAAACGTGGTTCCAATTGGTGCATCGATGCCGTTGGTAAAATTGAGAAGGAGAAACCTACGCCAATTCCTGTCAGTGCCATATAAACCGCTAAAAGGATGCGAGACGTGTCAGCTGAAATGGTTGATAACAACGCCATCCCAATAAAAAACACGACAACAGAGATACTCATCAAGTGACGGAATTTCACACGTGTTAAAAAGATTCCGCCTGTCGCACTACCTACAACAGATCCAATCATCATTGGCATTAAAATAAACCCTGCATTCGTTGCACTCCCGCCATACACGGCTTGCACGAAGATTGGGATATAAACCGTCAGAATAATAAATGTTGCCCCATATAATAATGCGGCGATTTGTGCTGTTAAAAACAGGCGACGCTTAAACAAGCCAAATGGTAAAATCGGATCCACAGCACGTTTCTCCGCCATTACAAACAGCCCAGAAAAGAGTACAAATATCACTGCGAGAGCGATAATTTCGGCTGAATCCCACGCAAAGGTGTTACCGCCTAACTCTAAGCCAAACATTAAACTAACGACTGCAACCACTAACGTTGCCGCTCCTAACCAATCAACGACTTGTTTTTGTGGTGCATTGTTTTCTTTATAGAAGAGCATAATTAGTGCAATGACCACGATACCAATTGGCACATTCACATAAAACACCCAATGCCAGCTGAAATTATCGGTAATATAAGCACCTAACATCGGCCCCATTACACTTGATAAACCAAAAACTGCACCTAACATCCCAGTCATCTTGCCGCGTTGTTGCGGTGGGAAAATATCATAAACGATTGTAAAAGCAATCGGCATTAAAGCCCCACCACCTATACCTTGAATCGCACGGAAAATACTAAGTTGAATCATGCTATCTGCTAGTCCACACAAAGCTGATCCAATCAGGAAGACGACTATCCCAAAAATGAAGAAACGTTTACGTCCATACATGTCGGATAACTTACCAAAGACTGGCATCCCAGCCATCATCGTTACCATATAAGCAGCTGTTACCCATACAAAGTGGTCAAGTCCACCTAAATCGGAGACAATCGTCCCCATCGCAGTCGCTACAATTGTATTGTCCATCGCTGCCATGAGAATCCCTAGTAGCAATCCTACAACGACAAATTTTATTTTTTTATCAGTCATTCTTTTCACCTCAAGTTAATTTTACTCTTTATAAATCCTATATTGTATCATATTTTTCACGATAAAAAAGCCTGACACGCGTCAGGCTCTATCTTGCATAAGATTAAAAGCTAGAAGTACTATTTAAGCCCCCATCGGAGGTGGCATATCATCACGTACAACAAGGTCAACGAACTTGTTATACTCCTTCACAAAGGCAAGTTGCACAGTCCCGACAGGACCATTACGTTGCTTTGCAATAATAATTTCAATCGTACCATTATCTTCATCTGCTGCTTCACGATCGTAATAATCTTCACGATACAAGAAAGCAACAATATCAGCATCTTGCTCAATCGAACCCGATTCACGAATATCAGACATCATTGGTCGTTTATCTTGACGTTGTTCAACACCACGTGACAACTGAGATAAGGCAATAACAGGCACTTCAAGTTCACGCGCCAACTGTTTCAAGGTACGTGAGATTTCTGAAACTTCTTGCTGACGGTTTTCACCACCACCAATACCGCTCCCTTGAATTAATTGTAAATAATCAATCACAATCATACCTAAACCATGTTCTTGTTTTAGACGACGACATTTTGATCGAATCTCGTTCACACGAATACCTGGTGAATCATCAATGAAAATATTAGTGCTTGATAACGTACTAATTGCTAATGCCAACTTGCGCCATTCTTCATCATTTAGTTTACCCGTACGCATATTTTGTGCATCAATATTGCCCTCAGCACAAAGCATACGGTTAATTAATTGACTCGCGCCCATTTCCAAACTGAAGATAGCCACGGTTTCGTTCGTCTTAATAGCTGTATTTTGTGCTATGTTTAAAGCAAAAGCCGTTTTACCTACAGAGGGTCGAGCAGCAACAATAATTAAATCATTCCGTTGAAAACCAGCAGTCATCCGATCCAACTCTTTAAAGCCTGTCGGTAGCCCTGTAATATCTCCTTCACGATTACTCAGCAATTCGATATTATCATACGCTTCAGAAAGCACATCGGTAATATTTTTAAATTGACCCACATTCTTACGTTGCGCAACTTCTAAAATACGACGTTCGGCATCATCCACAAGCGCCTCGACGGTCTCTTCATTAGCAAAACCACTTGTAGCAATTTGCGTGGCAGTGTTTATCAAACGTCTTAACAATGCTTTTTCTTCGACGATTTCAATATAATAACCAACGTTAGCTGCCGTCGGTACCGATACTGCTAAATCTGTTAAGTACGAAATACCACCAATATCCTCAATTAAGCCTTGCGATGTTAACGTCTCCGAAACGGTGACAACATCCAGCGCTTTACCTTGCTCATTCATCATCACCATTGCTCGGAAAATATGTTGATGCGCCTGACGATAAAAGTCCTCGGGTTGCAAGACTTCTGCGGCTGTAATCAAAGCATTAGGTTCTATAAATATCGCACCAATAATCGCTTGTTCGGCTTCATTATTTTGAGGCGGTGTACGATCGATGTTATCCATCAGGCAACTCCTTCCATCGTTTACTTTTTGTTACTATTTTTCTTCACTCACATGAACGTTAAAGACAGCCTCAACGTCATGATGTAATTTAATAGGGACTTTTGTTACGCCTAATGAACGGATTGGGTCCATTGTCATTTTACGTTTATCCACTTTAATGCCTGCTTGTTTTTCTAAACCTTGTACAACTTGCTTAGAAGATACTGAACCGAAAATACGACCATCCGCACCCACTTTAGCTTTTAATTCAACTGTTACTTTTTCTAATTCTGCTTTTAAAGCTTCAGCTTCAGCTAATTCTTCTGCTGCTAATTTATCTGCTTTTTTATTTTTAGCTTTTAATGTGCTAATACTTGTTGCGTTCGCTTCTTGAGCCAAACCTTGTTTGATCAGGAAGTTTTGTGCATAACCATCAGGCACTTCTTTAATTTCACCTTTTTTACCTTTACCTTTTACATCTTTTAATAGAATAACTTTCATTTTATTCTTCCCCTTTCCAATAAGCATCGATCGCTTCTTTTAGGCGTACCTCTGCTTCCTCACAACTAACGTCCGCTATTTGCGTCGCCGCGTTCGAAAGATGGCCGCCGCCATCGAGCATTTCCATAATAATCTGTACGTTGATTTCGCCGAGCGAACGCGCACTTATGCCCACTCTATCATCTTCACGTCTAAATAACACAAACGAAGCCTCTACACCTTCCATTCCTAACATACGATCAGCCGCTTGGGCTGCTAATACATTATTGTAAGGAACATCGTCTGGCCCCATTGTAATTGCCATACCGTCATGATAAAAGCTCATCGTTTCAACGAGACGATTACGTTTAACAAATGTATCTAAATTCTCTTTTAAAAACTGTTGAACTAACACGGTGTCTGCACCTAATGAGCGTAAATATGATGCCGCATCAAATGTTCGCGAACCTGTTCGTAATGTAAAGTTTTTAGTATCGACTACAATCCCGGCTAACATAGCTGTTGCTTCAATTGCTGAAATCGATGTTCCTGTTGGTTGATATTCAAACAACTCTGTAATCAATTCTGCCGTTGATGAGGCATAAGGTTCAATATAAACCAATACAGGGTTAGGATGCTCAATAAAGTGTTCTGAGCGTCGATGATGATCAATAATCACACATTGATCAATCATATCCAATAATTCATTGGCTTCAACCATCGCAGGGTTATGTGTATCAACCACAACTAACAGTGTTTTTTTAGTGATATGATTCTTAACCTTTTGGGGTGAGATAATATTGCGCGTAACATCCGTATTCTTATCAATCTCACTCATTAAACGCTGAACATCATCGTTTAACATCTCCGTATCCACAACAACATAGGCATCCTTACCGTTCATTTCAGCAATTTTACGAATACCTAAGCAGGATCCGATGACATCCATATCTGGAAAACGATGACCTACCACTACAACGTTATCACTTTGCGATATTAACTCTTGTAACGCTTGTGAAATAACACGTGCACGTACGCGCGTCCGTTTTTCCATGGGGTTAGTTTTACCGCCATAAAAACGCACTTTTGCCTCGGGTTGTTTGATAACCACTTGATCGCCACCACGTCCTAAAGCTAAGTCCAATGATGATTGACTTAATTCTGCAAGCAATGTTAGATCAGGATCATTATATGCCAAACCAATACTTAAAGTTAACGGGATATTTTTCTTCGATGTTTTTTCACGAATGACATCAAGAATCGCAAATTTATTTTGTTCTAACTCAACCAACGTTGAATAGCGCATCACAACTGTATAGCGTTCTGATGACATCCTTTTCAAGAAAATCGCATGTGTTCGTGCCCATTGACCTAAGGTTGACGTAACAATGTTGTTTAACGCACCACGTCGTCTATCATCCATACCTTGTGTCCATTCATCATAATTGTCTAAGAAAATAACACCGATAACAATTTGATTTTCTTCATTTTCTTGTACCAATCCCTCAAGTTCATTAGCGTCTTGAAGATACAAAAAACGTTCATTCTTGTTCACTGTAACTTCAAAATACTGATTGTTCCACTGGATGGTCTGAGTGTTATCTGTCGTTGCGTTCTGAATAATACGCCACAAATCTGACTCTTCATTATTCAAAGTAAGTCCGATAACTTCTTCGTAGTCAAAGTATTTACGCATATAAGCATTCATCCATTCAACTTGGGACTCTTCATTGTAAATCAGTAAACCTAAAGGCATTTCACTTACTGCACGTTGTTCCGCTTTTTGTACACGTGACGCTAACATATTTGTTGTCTGTTGTATTTGTTTATTCAATTTAAATTCCGCAATAATCAACACGACTAATGTAGCTCCTGCTAAAATAAAAAACGGAAATACCAACCACCAATTATTAACTTGCGAGACAATCGCCATCACTACAAAAAGGATAACAATTGCATATAATAAAAAGCGGACATAGCGACGTTGCATGTATGATAACATTGTTTCAACTCCACTCTGTTCATCTTAAAAAAGACAAATCATTTCATGATTACTCTTGTAATTTTACCATACTCAACCGTTTTTTTTTCAAATCGGTCCTTTTTTTTTCATATCGGCGATTAACCACTACATATTGATACTAATTATTAGAGACAAACTTTCATACAATTTTCACTTAAAATTAGTACTAACTACCAAAAAACACCCTATTGTCACAATTACAAAATAGGCAAATCAGCGTGTGAATGTTATGATATATGGAGATAAAGAGATTCTCTTAACTAAAATATAAAGGAATGAATTCACGTGTCAAAAGTTAAAGATGCAGCATATTATGAACATCTTAAAAAAATGCTAATTGCTATACTATCCGCCTTTTTATGTGCTATCAGTATGAAACTATTTTTAATACCTGCGAAAGTTTATGCTTCTGGTTTAAATGGGGCTGCTCAGCTGATTGTTGATATTTTCCATGACTTTTTAAGCATCGATTTGCCAATGGGGCTACTTATAATCGCTCTTAATTTACCTGTTTTTTGGATTGGTTGGACTCGTGTAGGTAAGTCGCTCACATTTTATAGTTTTGTTGTGATTGGTATTACCGCTTTTTTCTTATCAGTTATCCCTACTCATCAAATTTCTGATGATATTATACTTAACTCTATTTTTGGTGGTGTTATTTCTGCCGCTGGTGTTGGTCTTGCTTTGAAACATGGTATTTCTACTGGTGGATTAGATATCATTGCCCTGTACCTGTCTCGTAAGAATGATACACCTACAGGCCGCTATTTCATGATTCTTAATGGTATTATCATCGTTGTAGCTGGAGCAGTTTATAACTGGCAGAACGCTTTATACACGCTAGTCTCACGCTATGTTAATAGCTACGTGATTGATCTTATTCATACAAATTATCAAAAATTGACTGTTTTTATCATCACGCCGCATGCAGATGCTGTTGTATCAGCTATTCAAGAAAACTTCGATCGTGGCGCTACGATTATCCCAGCATATGGTGGTTACTCAAAAAAACCAATTTATTCTGTCATGATGGTTGTAAGTAATTATGAAATTTACGAGATTGAACGCACAATTAAAAGCGTTGATCCTAAAGCATTTATAGACATAGTGGAAACACGTCGTTTAAATGGTTATTATCATAGCGAAAAAGAACAAAATTCTTTCTTGAAAAAACGTCAAAAACTAAAAAAAGATAATCACAAACACCCTAATGGCGAAAATATTATTGATTGTCAAAAACGTTACCGTCGTCGTTATCAACGTAATGGTGGTAAACAATCAACCATTACACATAATGAACACTTCCAAGCTAATCATAAGCACAACAAACAATAACAGAGGAGGTTTTAACATGCATCTAGCTGAAACAATCCAACAGAAAATGGCTACAGACCAACTTCACTCATTGTCCGATAACGAGCTACACAGTTTACTTGAACAAAGCAGCTCTTCATCACTTGTAATTGATCCTCAGGATAAACATTATACAACCGGTGATTTAATCAGTGATTTGATTACAAAAGATATTGTGTCACGTAAACAAAAACGTGACTTACTTAAAGTGCTTATTTCTGATAAATATCTCTTTAAAAATATTGATACACCACTTTCTAATGATGTGTTTAAACGAGTGTTTGCCTTACGTTTAATTGAGACACTCATAAAAAATGATGACCAGTTGATCGGGTTTTTACTTTCAGATCAAATTGATTTGATCTCGGTGTCACTCATTACCTACTTAAATAGAGAGACGGATTATCGTGGTTACCTTTTTTCTGACAATAACGCTTGGCTTCAAACGTTCACACACACAGCAAATGTGATTACGACAATTATCAGACACCCGCAAGTTTCAATAGATACAAAGATTTTACTATCAGAAGAGCTCTTAACAAAATACGCGACCTATCCTTCACACTTTCTATTTGGAGAAGAAATCGCTACTTCTAAAGCAATTACTTATTTAATTAAGCTTTATCCACACATAGAAGGCCGCGTACACGATTATTTATCTGCTTGGGTACCAACAATTGAATTCTCAACAGATGATGATGTGGCACGTTATTATAACCACCAACGTTTCGAGAATGCGTTTGTACTTTCACAAAAAATAATTAATTCAAACTAATATATAGTTTAAAAGAAGCAACTTATCCACATGTGGATAAGTTGCTTCTTTATTTTAGATATGACGTTACCCACAAAGATATCACCAGTTGTGGATAACATTTCCTTTTTCAGGCAATAAAAAAACCACTTTCCGGAAAAAGTGGCTAACTAATCGAACTTATTTTTCTTCTGCGACAAATGGTAATAAAGCCACTTGACGAGAACGTTTGATAGCGATAGTTAATTTACGTTGGTATTTAGCGCTTGTACCCGTTACACGACGTGGTAAAATTTTACCGCGTTCTGAAACGAATTTTTTAAGCAAATCTACATCTTTGTAATCGATGTACTCAATGTGGTTCGAAGTAAAGAAACATACTTTTTTACGACGACGTCCACCTCTGCGTTGTCCTGCCATAGTTGTTGACCTCCCTTAGTTTATTTTTAGAATGGTAAATCATCATCAGAAATATCGATTGGCTTGCCATCACTAGCAAACGGGTTGCTGAAAGCAGGCTTACTCGATTGTTGACTGTTTTGATTATACGCATTTCCTTGATTTGATTGTGGCTGTTGATTTCCACCATTATAAGAACTACTATCGTCATTATAATTGTTGCCGCCTTGATTGCTTCCACTCGCACCTGAATTTCCTGCGTTAGCATTACGCGGCTCTAAAAATTGAACACTCTCAGCGACCACTTCAGTTACATAAACGCGACGACCATCATTTGCTTCGTAATTACGCGTTTGTAAACGACCATCAACACCAGCTAAACTTCCTTTTTTCAAGAAATTAGCTACGTTTTCAGCCGCCTTACGCCAAACGACACAGTTAACAAAGTCAGCTTCTCGATCCCCTTGTTGATTCGTAAACGTACGATTTACAGCTAGTGTAAACGTGGCTACAGCAGCACCAGCTGGTGTGTAGCGAAGTTCTGGATCCTTAGTTAAACGACCCACTAGAACAACACGATTCATCATCAGACACAACCCCCTCTACTCTTAGTAATTTTTTTGCTATTTATGCTTCGTCTAAACGAACTATCATATGACGGATAACATCTTCACTGATTTTAGCTAAACGGTCAAATTCTTGACCTGATGCAGCATCTTCAGAATTGATTGTTACCAATTGATAGAAACCATCTTTAAAGTCGTTGATTTCATAAGCTAAACGGCGTTTACCCATATCTTTTACTTCGATGACTTCTGCACCTTCAGCTAAGATACCGTTAAAGCGTTCGAAAACAGCTTTTTTAGCTTCTTCTTCAATGTCTGGACGTACAATGTACATAATTTCGTACTTTCTCATCGTCTTTCACCTCCTTGTGGACTATGCGGTTCTATGATTAATCATAGAACAAGGAATAATTTTCATTACTCACATCTACGAATTATATCATATCTCCTATTCCAGTACAACTAATCATTTATATATATTTCTTTCAATAACGTTTTTATCCAAATAAAAAAGCGACTATTTCAATTGAAATAGTCGCTCAAATTTATTATGAAATCTTTTGGTGGTTTTGGAATGTTAATACCGCTTCAACACGATTATGTACGTTCAGTTTTTTCAACACACTGCTTACATGATTTTTAACCGTATTTTCTTTGATATTCAATTCCTTTGAAATTTCATTGTTCTTTTGGCCTTTTGCCATTAATTTTAACACTTCATATTCACGACTAGTTAGTCTTAGTTGCATAGCATAACTGATATTGTCAGCTGCCTCTTCTTGACGATTTGCAGTAAAATAATCAATATGCGGATCTACAAAAATACGATTTTGCATCATGCTGTTTAAAGCAAAATTCAAACCAAGTGTATCCATATTAAACGTTAATAAGCCTTTCACACCTTCTTCAATACTTGTATCCACTTCGGATTTTGTATATTTAGATGCGATATAGCCAACAACGATTTCTTCTGTTTGTAAATATGTTTTGATATCTTCTGAAATGCCTTTGTCAGAATTGAGAAGTACAACATCTTGTGCACCGCTTAATTTTGATTGAATATCTTCTAAATTTAATTCACATGAATCTAAGGTATGCTCTGTTGTTGCTAAAATAATTTTAAGCCCCTCAGAATAAATATGATTACAACCTGCTAATACAATGTGTCCCATTTTTTAAAATCCCCTTTTTTAGCATCTGATGTTCAGATTACTATATAGTTGTGTTTTGCCAATTTACTGCTGAAAAAATCAATGATTTTTTCGGTTATTGCTACCTCTTTTAATAATAATCGTTGAAGATGATGTTCCCTAGCATACATTTCAACCGCTTAAAGAGAGTTTAAATTTCAAAATAACATTTCTCTATCTAAATAAAAATAATTAATCAGCTATTTATAAAAAACTAGAGTACTACTCTATTATACCAATTATTTATGATTATTTTGATTAGATAATTCCCTTGTTTTTAATTCACCATGATAGAGTACTAATGTTATTCTTCTTATTATAACGCTTTTTAACCATTCTTATCAACATAAAAGTGAATATTTTTGATTACGTTCTTCAAAAACCCCTAATTAGCTGTATCCTCAATGTTTCTAGGATATAATGGATATATAATCACAACTTGAACAACAGAAAAAGATATAACGAATGTGTAATACTGTGAAGAGTTATTCGTCTTTTTCACTAACACAATTACTATTTTTTAAAATACAGTTATAAGGAGCTATAAATATGCGTAACCTCGAAATAACTACCTTATTTAAGCAACAAAAAAACTTTTTCAAGACCAACAAGACTAGACCAATACCTTTTAGAAGACAGCAGTTAGAAAATCTTCAACAAGCATTACTTACTTACGAAAAACCATTGTTAAATGCACTAGAGAAGGATTTAGGTAAAAGTGAATTTGAATCCTATGCGACGGAAATAGGATTTTGTTTGAAAAGCATCAAAACTACTTTAAAAAAACTGGAACAATGGGATAAACCTAAGACAGTACGTACACCTCTGGCCTTATTTTCTGCGACAAGTAAAATCTATAATGAACCCTATGGTGTCGTATTAATTATTGGCCCATTTAACTACCCTCTACAACTGATTATCGAACCATTAATTGGTGCCTTGGCAGCAGGTAATTGTGCCGTTATTAAAACAAGTGAAATGACACCTAACGTTTCGCGCATTATATCTGACATGATACATGCCCATTTCACAGAAGAAATCGTTATTGTTGTTGAAGGTGTCGCTTCTACAACTACTTATTTACTCACGTTGCCTTTTAATTACATCTTCTTCACTGGCAGTAGTGTTGTAGGAAAAATCGTCTATGAGGCTGCAGCAAAACTTCTCATTCCAGTCACACTAGAGTTAGGCGGGAAAAGTCCCGTCATTGTCACGGAAGATGCCAATATTAAACATGCTGCTGAACGGATAGTCTGGGGTAAATTTTTAAATACAGGTCAAACATGCATTGCCCCTGACTACATCTTAGTTCACCACTCCAAAAAAGCAGCATTAATAACGACGATTAAAGAAGTAATTACAGCCTTTTATGGCCACAATACTGAAAACAATAAAGATTATGGACGCATTGTAAACGAAAAACATTTTAATCGCCTCAATAAAATAATAGCAACCGACAAAAAATACATTGTTGCTGGCGGAAAGAGTGATGCCAATAAACTTTTTATTGAACCCACCTTGCTTGATATTCCTAATACTAGTGTTGCTTCAATGCAAGAAGAAATTTTCGGGCCTATTCTCCCCCTATTAACTTACAATGATCTTGCTGAAGTTTATACAATCATTGATGAAAATCCAACACCACTCGCACTTTATGCCTTTACAGAAAACAAACAGATAGCAACCGAACTATTCGATACAGTTAGCTTCGGAGGTGGATGCTGGAACGATACGATTTCACATGTAGCTAATGAACACTTACCGTTCGGGGGCGTAGGTTCTTCTGGTATTGGTTCCTATCATGGTAAAACTAGTTATGATACGTTCTCGCATCAAAAAAGCATCTTAAAACGCCGTTCTCGTATTCGTATCGCATTTCTATTTCCACCATACAAAGACAAAATAAAGTGGCTACGGAAATTTTATAAATAGATTGAGTGGTTTTTAATTGCTGAATAATTTCCATTAACCCATTAATATACAACTCAATTTTAGATTTTGACTATAAATTAACAATTCATAAACACACAACCTTCTTAAGAAGGTTGTGTGTTTATTCAAGATTTTTGTAGAGGAATTAATTACTCTACAGTAATCGTTCCTCCGAAGTTGAAAACATCACTTAGCCAGCCGTATACAACAAAACAGGTAAATGCAGTCGTAATAATAGTCACAATGATAATCCATTTATATAAATGGTTATCTTTTTTGTTTTTTATAATAACCAAAGGTATCACAATAAAACTTAACGGAGCATAAATAAAAGTGAAAAAAAGCATAATCAATAAAAACCAACTATCATCTGTCTCATTTTTAGTGAGTGTCTTTTTTATATTTGAAAATTTTTGTTTTTGTGTATGAATGTTATGTTTATTAGTTTCAATTTTCCTCTCAAGATGTTCATTTTCTTTTGTAAGGTCTTGTATAGAAGTTTTATAAAAAGACGCTAGCATTTTCAGCGTATGAACATCAGGAGCACTTGACCCATTTTCCCATTTTGAAATCGATTGTCTCGAAATGTTAAGTTTATCTGCCACCTCTTGTTGCGTGAAGTTGTTGCTAAGACGTGCTGATTTAAGTTGTTTTCCTAACATATAAATCCTCCCCCAATTTTTAAAATGAAGCATGGTATGTATCTATAATTATTTTTCAGAGTTATTATCAATTGCTTTTGTTAAAAAATAGCCAATAAAAGGAGCAGCTATAATTCCATATATTTGATAAACTCTCGGAATCAAGAACCATGTCAAAAGCAGAATTATTAAAGTAATAAATACCGAAGTGAAATTTTTCATTTTGTTCCTCCTTATTTTCTGAATAAAAAATAAAATACTAATGTTTAATATACACGAGATTAAAAAGAATTTCCTTTTTTATTAGCCTATTAGTTGCGTTCATTTATAATCTTTATCAAGTTTAATCTCATTCTGTATCCAAATATGGTCTAACTTTAAATATCTTCTGTTAGAACTATACTTATTATATAAATAATACCTCTATTACTAGATATTAAAAATATGGGATAAAAAAAGGATTGCAGGCATAGCTGCAATCCTTTTTATTATTGATTATACTTTTCCAATGTCACTTTTAATAACGTGTAATTGGTGTAATGTTAAATTTACGTTTAAGGTACCATTTAAGAAGCAATACAACAACACCTAAAACAATTGCGATTGTTGGTTCTAAAATGATGTTCCATTTTACTGGTAAAATTGCTGTGAACACAAAGGCTAACAACATCCATACAATTACAAAAATAACAGCGTAAAGTACATACTTCATTAATCCTTTACGTCCCTGTTCTTTAATTCGGAGTGTATAGTATTGCATACCGGCCATACCTGCTCCACCAATAAAGAACGACATCAGGATAAGTGAAATTGGAATTGTTGTAACATTTGAGCTTGATTTACCAAAAAAGGCTGTTCCGGCAACTGCCAATAACATGATTCCCATAACGAGTAAACCACCATCAATACCACGTAATAACCAACTTGGCTCTTTAGGTTTAGGTTTTGTAATCACTTCATTTTGCTCATCAGCATATTGTTGCGGTGCTTTACCGAAAAGACTACGAGCTGTAATACTTTTTTTCTGTGCTTCTTTAACATCCGTTACCATTGTATCGATTAGCGTTACAATCTGATTTTCTGGTAGAACAGCTGCTGTACGAAGGTGACGCTCAACGTCAACGATATACTGCAAGTTTTTCTTCGTTAACCCTTCTTGATTAAAACGATATGTTTGTTCCATCTAGTGTTCCCCCTCTATCTATACGTTGAATAAGAAATGTAACACGTCGCCATCTTTAACAACGTATTCTTTTCCTTCTGCACGAACACGACCGGCCTCTTTTGCTGCTTTTTCAGAGCCATACTCTATCAAATCATCATAGGCAGTTGTTTCTGCACGGATAAAACCACGTTCAAAGTCAGAGTGAATAATTCCGGCACATTGAGGTGCTTTCATACCTTGTTGGAATGTCCATGCGCGTACTTCTTGAACGCCCGCAGTGAAGTATGTTGCTAATCCTAACAATGAGTAAGCTGAATGAATCAAAAGATCTAAACCTGACTTCTCAACACCCATGGCTTCAAGGAAATCTTGTTTATCATCTTCATCAAGTTCAGCAATTTCTTCTTCTGCACTTGCACAAATGACGATTACTTCTGCTTTTTCAGCAGCTGCATAGTCACGTACACTTGCCACAAATTGATTTTCACTACCAGCAGCGACTTCATCTTCAGCTACATTTGCAACGTAAAGTACTGGTTTAGAAGTTAACAAGAAAAGACCTTTTAAAATAATATCTTCTTCTTCTGATAATTCTAACGAACGCGCAGGTTTATCGTTTTCTAATGCCGCTTGTACTTTAACCAATACTGCAAGCTCATCAACAGCTTCTTTATCACGT
Organism: Brochothrix sp.; assembly: GCF_017549435.1. NCBI lineage: Bacteria > Bacillati > Bacillota > Bacilli > Caryophanales > Listeriaceae > Brochothrix > Brochothrix sp. The sequence continues at coordinate 7,226 of NZ_JAFYUW010000044.1, read as the reverse complement.
TGTTTAGCTAATTTTTCTACACGCTTCACACGCTTATCAACCGACTCTAAATCTGCAAGGATAAGCTCTAAATTAATTGTTTCGATATCGTCTAATGGATTGATACGGCCTTCAACATGTGTAATGTTTTCATCAATAAAACAACGAACAACATGACAAATTGCATCTACCTGGCGAATATGTGAAAGGAATTTGTTACCAAGTCCTTCACCTTTACTTGCACCACGTACGATTCCAGCAATATCTGTAAATTCAAAAGTCGTTGGAATTGATTTTTTTGGTACATACATTTCCATTAATTTTTCTAATCTTTCATCTGGTACTTCTACACGACCCACATTAGGATCAATCGTTGCAAAAGGATAGTTAGCTGCTTCTGCACCCGCTTTTGTTATTGCATTAAATAATGTCGACTTACCTACGTTGGGTAAACCTACGATTCCGGCTGTTAATGGCATTGTGTTTGCACTCCTTCAATTCATAAATAATAGTTTTATATAGTAATTATAGCAAATTATCCAAGTCTTAATTTTAAGTAAAAAACCTGATTAACCTTACTTTTTTCTAAAATAACATTAATTTATATTATATAGGTTTTTGAGTTAAAATGAAATCAAAAATCCATCTCTACTATCATACCATAAAAATATGGATTGATTACGTTGGATATTCACAGGCAAAAACTTTAAAATAAGATAAATAAGGAGGCGATTTGATGGTTTATATCAATCCTATTGACATACCTATTCTAAAAAAAATATTAAATTATTCTGACGTAACTATTACCGAGGTTTTACCTGAAACACAAAATGCCGAATACGATGCTTTTCGATTCACAATCGCAGGTCATACTGCACGTTTTAGAAAGGCAAAAATAACACCTAAAAAAAATGGCCAATTCGTTGCTTTTTGGGAGAAAAATACAGGTGGTAAAAACCAACCCTTCCATGTAAATAACACCCCTGATTTACTCATTATTGCAGTTAACGATTCATTAAATACAGGTTATTTTATTTTCCCTAAACATATCTTAATTACTAAAAAAATAATTTCGAACAACAATTCAATTGGCAAAATGGCCATGCGTATTTATCCCCCTTGGGATTTAGCCATGAGTACACAAGCACAAAAAACACAGATTTGGCAAAATCATTTTTTCCATAGTGACATAAGCAAAAAAACATTGCATACAATTTGTTAAATATTTGACACTGTATTATCTCGGTTCTAAATTTTTAATGTTTTATGACAATTTATGAGACGGATAAAGCGCCTTTGACATGCTATAGTTTAACTTTAAACTACTTGTAAAGTCGGAGGTATAAAATGAATAAGAAAAAGGCACCCTCAAAAACAAAGTCAAAATCAAAAAAAGGATTACTTAAAAAAATACTAATCCCTTTATTACTTTTGCTATTAGTTATTGGTGGGATTGCAGGCTACATGTATTATAAAGCTGCTGATACGGTCGATAAAATCAATGAACCGCTTAAGACAACTTCTACAAAGGTTGTTGATGAAAAACCTTTCACCGTTTTATTGATGGGGATTGGAACCCAACCATCTAATGCGAAACGCCAACTACGTGGTGCTTCAGATACAATGGTACTAGCTACAGTAAATCCATCAAAAAATGAAATGAACTTATTAAGTATACCGCGTGATATGATAACACCTATTTCAGGCGAAAGTAAAAAAGGAAAGATTTCAACAGCCTATACTATCGGTGGAGCTCAAAAATCCGTTGATACTGTATCCGATTTATTTGACGTGTCTATCGATCATTACGTCACTTTAAATATGGACGGTTTAGAACAACTTGTTGATGCAGTCGATGGCGTGACTGTTAAGAATACGTTTGAATTCACTCAAGATGGTTTCAATTTCCCTAAAGGCTCACTCACTCTTTCTGGAGAGAAAGCGCTAAGCTATAGTTTAATGCGCTATAATGATCCTAATGATGATTTTGGACGCCAAAAACGTCAAAGACAAACAGTTGATGCCCTTTTTGTTAAACTTGTATCGGCTAAAGGATTAATGAATTATAACGCCATCATGGACATCATTGGTGAGAATGTAACCACCAATATCAGCATGAAGGAAATTTTTGGAATCGCTAAAAACTACCGTAACATTAAGACAGTTAAGCAAAATACGATTGAAGGCGGTAAAATCGTGCGTCCAAATAACTCGACTGATAAACGAGTACCAAGCACCTATGTGATTTCAGATAAATACATCAAAGAATACAGTCAACTACTTAAGCAGCAACTTGCTGAATAAGTTAGGTTAACATAGTTAACCCCCATCTCTCATACTATTTGAGGGATGGGGGTTTTTTGTAGCTATCTTGTAAAATACCTTTTACAATGTAGTAAGGAAAGGATGTGCGTATAGAATGACGCTAAAATCACTTTTTTTTGAGGGGTCAAACGAAAAAACTGCTTTTTGGAGTAAACCTCCTGCTGATAAAATTACATTTGGCCTTATTGAATTAGAAAAAAATTTCTCATGTAAATTGATTGAACGTTTTCCAGTGCCAACGATTGGTGCAACACTATCTAATCAAGTGCTTGAACAAAAAGATGGTCAACCCGTAAACGGTCTCTTTTTAATGGGGACAGCTACAAATAAAGGTTCTTATATCTCGTTTTCCTTAGAAAATGCTACAGGAACATTTGAAGGTCGCCAATGGATTAATGGCGATGCAGATCTACAACTAGAAAAATTAAATCAACAGTCAATCGTCTCAATCACAGCTAAATTAAATGAGTTCCCTAAAAAAAGCGGACGTTTTTCATTGATGTGTTCCGCCATCAAACCAGCAGACTATAATGATGATACAGCATTATTACAAAGACAAATGCCTGATGATACACCGCAAGCAATTGTTGATGAGTTTTTCTTCTACATCTCATTGCTAAGTAAACCATTTCAAAACACTACTTTTTATTTGCTTGATGATTTGTGGGCAGATTTTTCATTACGTTATGGTGCGAAAGGCCATCATCATAATTATCGAATGGGGCTGTTGCAGCATACCACGGAAGTTATGCGTATCGCTTATCATATACATCAACATGCTGAAAATCCAACAAGTTTAGCTACCTATTTAAACATTATCACACGTACATTTCAATCGTTGGACTGGAAAAAAATGCTCACCGATTTAACGCCACAAACAGCCTATAAAAAAACTGCACCTAATGAAACAAGCAATCATATTGCCGAATTGTCACAACGTATTTTAACAACATCTATAACCGAACCACTTTCTTTGGACACGTTATTGTTTGGTATTATCTTCCATGATATTGGAAAAATCATCGAATATAGCAGTGTTGGCGATGAGTCTGGTGATAAATACAAACGTTGGTTTGGCGATAATTTCGAAGTACCACATCATCGTGCAGGAGCAATTGATATGGATGTTCTAGGGAAGCGTTTTGGTCATATCCAATTAGGCGTAATGTATATTTCACGCCAGATGTACCAAAATAATACCGAATTAAGTTTAAATGATTGGTTAGACACTTTAGCTGTTATTCAATCTCATCATTACAAACCGGAATGGGGCTCACCAGTGGTTCCAAGAACAACAGTCGAATTTGTTGTTCACTTAGCTGACTTTATTGATGCCCGAATCGCCAGTGAATTTTAACAACTAGAAAAATATTCAACAAAAAGCATCAGCGTTTCTACATGAAATAAATACTATTATCGAAAAAGACATGTATCGGAATAATAGTCCGCATACATGTCTTTTTTTGTGAAAAAATAAGCATCAGTGAAAACTCACCAACACCCTAAATTATAAAGCCAAAAGTTTACAACCTTTCTCTGTTTCACATGAAACAAAAAAGCAAAGAGCCATGAGATTTACATCTCTACTCTTCGCCTTTACTATGATATGTATTATATTTATTCTGCTAAAGCTTCTTTCAATTCTTTTTGATATTTAGCTTTAACATCATCTGATACAACATAATACCAGCTTGTTGTTGCTCCATCAGGATTCATCAAGGTTTCACCTGTACCGTCTTCAATCGATGATTCAGTGACATTGTTGACAACACCGCGATAGTTTTTAGCAATCGAAATCATATCCTTCGTATCAAGGTTTGTCTCGACGTTATTGCCAATTGCTTTTAAAATGTCATTGTAATTGAATACCACACTACTCGAAGTTGCTTTGCGTGTGACTGCTTCAATTACCTGACGTTGACGTTGTTGACGACCAAAATCACCTTTCGGATCTTCATAACGCATACGTGAATAAGCTAAAGCTTCTTTTCCTGACAAATTGATGTTACCCGTGTTAAAAGTAATGCCATCCTGTTTAAAGTTTAGCTTATTGTTAACCGTTACACCATCCACTGCATCAACAAGTTGCTTAAAGCCATCCATATTCATATTCACATAGTAGTTTACGGGGATGTCCATAAACTCTGAAACTGTATCTACTGCCATTTGTGCCCCACCATAAGCAAAAGCTGAGTTGATTTTTTCTTCTGTACCATGACCTACAATCGGCACACGTGTATCACGTGGTAAACTAAGAAGATATGTTTTTTCCTTTTGAGGATTTACCACCGCTAAAATCATTGTATCGGATAGACCTGGACGTTGACGCCCCTTACTATCTAAATCATTGTCCGTACCAAGTAACAAAACTGCAAATGGTTTTTTATCAGCAATATTAGTTGCACTTGTTTTCAATGGCGCATTAATTTTACTCACTGTACTATTTGTTTTGAAATAAAGGTATCCAGCCACACCAGCAATTGCTAGCACTAGTATTAAAATTAACATTAAAATTGCTTTCCTAACCGGATGTTTTTTCTTCACTTTCGAACGTCGTGTTTCAGTTTCACTCATCAATTTCCACCTCAATCATTTCTCTCACTTAATTTTTAGCTAGTATAACACAGGCTATCTTTTTTTAAAAAAGATTTGTGAGTTACCGAATAATTTTCTTGATTTTTTTATCAAAATCGCGACGTGGAATTAATACGCTATGTCCGCATCCAAGACACTTTATTCGAATGTCCATGCCCATGCGAATTATTTCCCATTCATTACTACCGCAAGGGTGTTGCTTTTTCATTTCCACGACACTTTTCAAATCATAACCCATCACATGTCTCTCCTTTTTACAATTCTATCTCTAATATATTCAATATACGGTTAAAATCGTCCTCAGATAAAAATTGAATTTCAATTTTACCCTTTTTACCGACTTTTTTGATTTCAACTGCGGAACCAAATTTTGATTGTAATTGCGTTTCTGTTGCGCGAATAAAACTTGGCTTTTGTTTCTTACCAACGTTGTTTTTTGTTTGCTTCATATTTTTATTGGCATTTAATTCCGTAACATATTGCTCTAATTGACGTACGGTCATTTGTTGAGCAACAGCTTTTTTAGCTACCGCTAAAAGTTGATCTGATTCTACCAATCCTAAAAGTGAACGTGCTTGTCCCATTGACAACAACTGTTGTTCTAACATTTTTTTAACTTCAGTTGGTAATTTTAACAGTCTTAAATAGTTAGCGATATAAGGGCGACTTTTACCTAATTTTTTCGCAATTTCACTCTGTGTTAACTGTCGTTTTTCAATCAAAAGTTGATACGCATTCGCTTCTTCTAAAACAGATAGGTTCTCACGTTGTAAGTTTTCTAAAATTGCTAAATCCATCATTTGATCGTCTGAATAATCACGTATAATTGCTGGAATCGTTTCAATCCCTGCTAATTTAGAGGCACGGCAACGACGTTCTCCGGCAACAATTTCATATTTATTATTAATTTTACGTAAAATAACTGGCTGTAAAACACCATTTGCAGTGATTGATTCTGCTAATTCTTTTAGAGCTTGTTCATCAAATATCGTACGTGGTTGATAGGGATTCGAGATGATTTTTGTTAACATGACCTCTTCGATTGTTTCCTCATTAGAAAGCCCCATATCACCGAATAATGCGCTAATGCCTTTACCTAAACCTTTAGACATTTGCTTTCACTTCCTTTGCTAATTCTATATAAGCCTCTGCACCCTTTGATTTCACATCATAGATGACAGCGGGTTGTCCATAACTTGGCGCTTCACTCAAACGAACATTTCGTGGGATAACTGTTTGATAGACCTGCGGGCCAAAATGTTTTTTAACTTCAGCAATAACCTGTTGTCCTAAATTTGTACGTGCATCATACATCGTTAATAAAACACCCTCAATTTCGAGATTTTTATTTAAATGGCGTTGCACTAATTTCACAGTATTTAGCAACTGTGTTAAACCTTCTAACGCATAAAATTCACATTGTACAGGTATTAATAATCCATTTGCTGCCGTCAAAGCATTTAACGTAATAATTCCTAAAGATGGTGGACAATCAATAATGATAAAATCATATCTTTCAGATACAGTTTCTAACGCGTTCTCTAAACGTCTTTCACGCGATATTGTGGATACTAATTCAATTTCCGCGCCTGCTAGTTGAATCGTTGCAGGTACAACATCTAAATTTTTAACATCCGATGTTATGATCACATCTTCTAACGGTACATCTCCAACTAGAACATCATAAATACACTGTTTAACTTCTGCCTTTTTGATTCCGACACCACTGCTAGTATTCCCTTGTGGATCAGTGTCCACTAATAATACACGGTGACCAATAATCGCTAAACTTGCACCCAAATTTATCGCTGTTGTTGTTTTACCGACGCCACCTTTTTGGTTGGCAATTGCTAAAATTCTGACCATTCGATTCAACCTACTCTCTCAAATTAGGAGTTTTCGTAATCAACCTACTCCATGTGTATAAAAAATTAAGATTTGCGTTTGCATACTACCTTGCTTTTTTTACAACTTAGAGTTCTTATTTCATTAATTATCAAACCGATATTATTACAGTCCTGCTAACGCAGCCTTTTATTGTTACTTACTCTTTAATTGTAGCAAAAAAAGCCGTAATCATGTTAATATAAGACGAATTTAAATACAACTTCATTTTCAATGCCATTATTTTTCAGGGATATCATCTCTTCTATAAAGCAATAAAAATAACATCATTTATATCTTTAAACTACCAAATTCCGTATTTAGATATTAACTAACATGTTTAACAATAGAAAAATAAGAACGGATTGTTCGTTAAAAAATAACGATAACACCCCGCTCTTATTAGCTATTAATTAATAATAACGCTCTTTATTTCAACGCAC
>NZ_JAFYUW010000043.1:0-10980 GCF_017549435.1 Brochothrix sp. | reverse complement strand
TTAGAATCAAAATGGTGATAAATAGCACCACGAGAAAGACCATCTAAGTTAGCGACGATATCTTGAATCGTTGTTTTTTCATAACCTTTTTCAATAAATAAGGCAGTTGCGACTTGTATTATATGAGCAATTGTTTCGTCAGAATTATATTTTTTAGACATTGAATACTCCTTCCTTTTAAAAAAACATTCATTCGGTATGTTTTTATAATAAACGATAAAAATTGTTCTGTCAATTATAAGTAGTATTAAAAAATCTGAATACTGTTCTAATTCAGTAAAAAAACTTGCAGTTTTATAAAGATATCGTTATAATCTTATTAATCAGACTAGAATGGTATGAATTAAAAAAGGAGGGCATGAAGATGAAGGCAATGATAGGGATTACTGGCAGTATTATGAAAAACGGGGATCAGCAATTTTGTGATCACAATCAAACGTACGTTGGTCATGACTACATCGAAGCTATTCAAGCAGTGGATGCAATTCCATTAGTGCTTCCTGTCCTCATAAATAAAGATGATGTAACAGCAATTATTTCACGGATTGATGGTTTAATTATATCTGGTGGGTATGATGTGTCTCCCGATATGTATCAACAAGATGCACATACTTTATTAGGCGATACACTTAAAGCGCGTGATATTTATGAAATGGCTTTAATTAAAGAAGCGCTACATCAAAAGAAACCGATATTGGGAATCTGCCGCGGGATGCAATTGTTAAATATTAGTTTTGGTGGTACGTTGTATCAAGATATTTCTTTGATGAAACCAACAGCTATTCAACATATACAAAGTGGTGCTCCTTCTACAAGTAGTCATGATATTCATATAGCGAGGGAATCAGTTTTAAAAGAAGTATTCTCTCAAAATACGATTGCAGTTAATTCTTTTCATCATCAAGTTGTGCATCAAGTCGCAGATGGTTTTAAAATTTCAGCCATTAGTGAAGATGGATTGATTGAAGCAATCGAATCTGAAGGGGAGCTACACATACTAGGTGTACAGTGGCATCCAGAAATGTTGGCAGATATGATACCGCTATTTCGCCATTTTGTGAAAGAAACACAAGTTCGACAAGTAGCAATTTAAAAGTTGGTAAAAAACAAGCGTATTTAATACAATAGAAGAATAGTAATTCAAATGCCATGGTGAGTGTTATAAAACCAAAGCACATAGAACATTCGAGGGAGATAGGTTATGACAACAGTTATTGGTATATCAGGAAGTGTATTATTGGATCCAATTTATTCACCAGTTATTATTAAGCGTTCATATGTAAATGAACAATACGTGGAAGCTATTGCACAAGAAGGAGCGGTTCCTTTTATCATTCCAGTCACTGATCCAAGTTACATTCCGGCTTTTATTGCACGAATTGATGGTTTGTTATTGAGTGGTGGTTACGATGTTAATCCCTATGAGTATGGTGAAGAAACGTTAAGTCGGGCGGGTGAAAGTTATCCAGAACGCGATTTTTTTGAAAAGGCATTATTGTTAGAGGCCGTTGCACAAGGAAAACCAGTCTTAGGTGTCTGTCGAGGCGCACAAGTAATCAATGTGACATATGGCGGTTCACTTTACCAAGATGTTTCGTATGCTTCACACGCGAAATTACAACATCTTCAAGCAACGGATGGTGCCTTTCCAGTACATGATGTAAAACTCACTAAAGATTCTTGCTTCGCTAAAATTTTTGATAAAGAAGTCATTGGTGTTAATTCATTCCATCATCAGTTGATTAAAGAACTTGCACCTGGTTTTAAGGCCACGGGTAAAACCTCTGATGGTGTTATCGAAGCGCTTGAAAAAGAAGGCGATTTATTTGTGGCAGGTGTACAATGGCACCCTGAACAAATGTATCACCAAAATGATGATATGAAACGCTTGTTTCGAGCTTTTATTGAATATAGTACTTTATAAAATTTAGTCCTTAGGTCCTTTTCAAATGATTGGTAATCAATCAACGGAGAGGGCTTTTTTTATGGACAGTATGTTAACTCTGTATTTAATCATTTATATCATAGAGCTAGCATTTTATTTAGTAAAATTACTGTTCGACACTAATAAATGCTGTATTAAAAAATGAGGTCCGATGTTTCACTGGTATACTAGATATTTTAATTTGGAGTAGTTTTAAATTAAACGACACGAAATGTGTAAATAAATAAACGAGAATTGTAAAAAAATGATATTTTGAACGCTTTTATAGGGTGATTTTAGCATTTATTGAGCAAGTTCTTTTTTTTTATTTTTTAGATGTGTGAATATCGATTGCTACACAAAAGGATTATCGTTATACTATTGGTATAGTCAAAAAAAGTCTGTGTTTTTCGGAAGAGGGAGATAATGGATGATTAATAAAAAATCAAAATTACCAATCTATCAGCAAATTCAAAATGAAATAAAAAAAGACATTGATAACGCTAAATGGTCAGTACATGAGGCTATCCCAGCAGAACGACAATTAGCTGAATTATTTAATGTTTCGCGAATGACTGTTCGTCAAGCGATTCAAGCATTAGTTGATGATGGCGTACTATATCGTCGAATTGGTTCGGGAACATATGTTTCGGAAGAAAAGGTAACTGAAAATATGGATGCGGTTACAAGTTTTACAAACCTTATGCTTAAGCAAGGGAAAACACCATCTTCTCATATTGTTTCTTTTTCGATGAAACCAGCCACACGTCAAGAAGCGAAGGCTTTAGAATTAGATGAGGATGATGATGTCTTACGGATTGAACGTATAAGATATGGTGATAGCACACCTATTTTGTTTGAAACAGCAGCAATACCAATGAATATTGCGAGTAAATTAACACGTGATGAATTGACGAATTCTTTATTTCAAACAGTAAGTGATAAATTTCATCTAACAATTGGTGATGCACAACAAACGATGGAGGCTGTAGCTGTATCAGAAAAAATAGCCCCATTATTGGAAGTGCCTTTAGGTACACCTGTTATGCGACTGCGACAAACAACAGCACTGAGTGATGGCACATTATTTGAATATGTTGATTCACAATATGTCGGTAGTCGTTTCAAATTCTCGACACGTATTCATGGTGGTTAACTTAATAATTGCCTGAAAATAAACTTTAAAGGGGACGAATCATAAATGAAAGCAATCGTAACGGTATTAGGAAGAGATGGCACAGGAATTATCGCAGGTGTTAGTACTTTGCTTGCACAGGAGTCAATCAATATCTTAAATGTCTCACAAACAATTTTAGATGGTAACTTCACAATGATGATGACAGTTGATATGTCGAATGCTAAAAATGATTTGGAAACTGTCAAAGTTAAAGCTGATAAACTAAGCGAACAATTAAAAGTGCAAATTGCGATTCAAAATCAAGCGATTTTTGATCGTATGCATCAATTATAAGGGGGACCACATCAAATGGAGACAGCACAAGTCCTAGAAACAATTCGTATGATACAGGAAGAAAACCTTGATATTCGTACAATTACAATGGGGATTTCCCTTCTAGATTGTATTGATAGTGATGGTGAAGTAGCGCGTCAGAAAATCTATAATAAAATTGTGACGAAGGCTGCTAAATTGGTAGAAGTTGGTGAACAGATTAGTGCCGAATATGGTATCCCGATTATTAATAAACGTATATCTGTGACACCGATTGCTTTAATTGCAGGGGCATCAGGTGATACAGATTATGTTGCATATGCTCATACTTTGGATCAAGCAGCCAAGGCAGTTGGCGTTAACTTTATTGGTGGTTTTTCAGCTCTAGTTGAAAAAGGATACAATATTGGTGATGAACGTTTGATTGCCTCGATTCCTCAAGCATTAGCACAAACAGAACGTGTTTGTTCATCGGTTAATGTAGGGACAACAAGAGCGGGTATTAATATGGATGCCGTCAAACAAATGGGTGAAATTATTAAAGAGACGGCTGAATTGACTGGGGATAACCAAGGACTGGGTTGTGCAAAATTAGTTGTGTTTGCAAATGCAGTTGAAGATAACCCTTTTATGGCTGGTGCTTTTCATGGTGTAGGTGAAGCAGATTGTGTTATTCACGTTGGTGTTAGTGGTCCTGGTGTTGTTAAGCGAGCATTGGAGCAAGTTAAAGGTGAATCATTTGATGTGGTAGCTGAGACTGTGAAAAAAACAGCCTTTAAAATCACACGAATGGGACAACTCGTTGGTGTAGAAGCCTCTGAAAGACTGGGGGTACCATTTGGTATTGTTGACTTATCATTGGCACCAACGCCTGCAATCGGTGATTCGGTCGCTCATGTTTTAGAGGAAATGGGTTTAGAAGTTGTTGGAACACACGGAACAACAGCGGCACTGGCATTATTAAATGATGCTGTGAAAAAAGGTGGCGTTATGGCCTGTGGTCATGTGGGTGGTTTGAGCGGTGCATTTATTCCTGTTTCTGAAGATGCGGGGATGATTGATGCGGTCGTAAATGGTTCGTTGACGCTCTCTAAACTAGAGGCAATGACAGCTATTTGTTCTGTTGGACTTGATATGATTGCAATTCCTGGTGATACACCAGCTGAAACAATAGCAGCAATGATTGCAGATGAAGCGGCAATCGGTGTGATTAACCATAAAACAACAGCGGTACGTCTCATTCCTGCACCAGGAACAAAAGTAGGTGATGTTGTTGAGTTTGGTGGGCTACTTGGATATTGTCCAGTTATGCCAATTAATCAATACTCTTCAGCTGAATTTATTCACCGTGGCGGAAGAATTCCAGCACCAATCCACTCATTTAAAAATTAAATGAATAATAATTTCAAAAATATGTTCTAAAATGTGATTATTATTTTCATTTTGTGGTAAAGTAATCCTATAGTAGCTAGTCAAAACTAATCGAGGAGGGCAACGTGATGAGCAAAAATATCCACACAGTTGAAGATAACCTGAATGACATAATTAATAAATTGCAAAAACAGGGCGTAGATGTTGGAAAAACTAAGTCTCGTCATGATGTTTGGAGAAGTATAGTTCAAAGACGGAGCACATTAACAGTAGTACCATCTAACAGAAAATGATTGTTAGAGATAAATAATTCATGTTGGGTCAGGTGAGCGTGGGTGGCGAAAAACGAAGTAAGCATAGACAAAAAGGTTTATTTATATTTAGATACTGTAACGAACAGTGTTATTTCAAGAGGGATTACTTTTCCTGAATTTATTGATGGTATTGGAAAAAAACGATTACCATCAGCCCTATTGTTATTAGATAAAAAATATGACACCGTTAATTACAATCAGCATACTAATTTTGGGTTTATAGATGATACAGAAAAAATGAAGCAGCGTGCTATTGTTCTAGAAAAACAAACGCAAAATTTTTCATGGTTGGATTTTGAAGAAATTGATATGTTAAATCAACTCACTGGCCAAGAAATTGCTGAAATTTTGTATCTGGCTCATCGGGGGACGCATCTCCGTTCGCCTTTTTATTATAAATTACAAAATGAGTATGCCTATTTATCGCTGGACGAAGGAGAACGTACAAAGGTTTATTACCGTGATATAACACGTTTTTATGATATGATTGCTAATGTGATAACAGATCGAATTTCCGTTCTCATACATAAAAAAACATTATTTGGGAAGCCACGTAAAAAAAGCATCGTGGGGTTACCAGTGACCTTATTACGTTCGCTTAAGTTGTTATTGAAAGAAGGTTGTGTTCTATCATTTGACCAACTTGAACGTACGAAAACAGAGATACGTTTACCGATAGCAAATAGTGATGAAGAAAACGATGAAAATATTACATTAGATGGTAATGAAAATGAAATTGTTCCAAAAGCATGGATTGTTTATTCTATTAAAAATAATGAATGGACATTTGAATACTAGTAAAAAAGCCGTTATGTACTTACGGCTTTTTTTACTTTAATAGAATTGATTTAATTTAGAAATTTTTTATAAAACATGGTAAAATATAGTGAAAGATAGGGGCACAAGCAAACTTCTAGGAGGAATTGAGAATGAAGCAAACAGTGGTGGTTTTTTATGGAGGGAAGTCTGCTGAACATGAAGTATCAGTGGTTTCAGCTTTTTCAGTTATTAAAGCATTAGATTATAATCAATTTAATATACAACCGATGTACATCAGCTATGAAGGAAATTGGATTAAAGGGCCAGAATTGCAAGCGCCTATCCAAAATTCAGAACAGTTGAAATTTACTATTAGTGAAACAGGTGATGTTTTATTAGGCGATGGCGAAAAAACACAATCTGTAGGACAAAAAATTAATATTGCCGAGTTTGCAGCATTAGAAAACATCATTGCTTTTCCTGTCTTACATGGTCCTAATGGAGAAGATGGAACAATTCAAGGTTTATTCGAAACATTAAATATCCCTTATGTGGGAGCTAACGTTATCGCATCATCAACAGGTATGGATAAAATCGTTTCTAAAGAGATCTTCAAAGCAGTTGATATCCCACAAGTACCTTTTGTTGCGGTCAGAAATGTTGACTGGCAAGACTCTAAATTAGAGATGATTGAAGCGATAAATACGCTGAATTATCCAGTATTTGTTAAACCAGCGAATATGGGATCAAGTGTCGGTATTTCAAAAGTAATGAAAGAATCAGAATTGGATGCTGCTATGACAGAAGCATTCCTATTTGACCGCCGTATCGTCGTTGAGCAGGGCGTTACAGCTCGAGAAATCGAAGTTGCGGTACTTGGGAACGAAAGACCTGAAGTCTCGTTAGCGGGCGAAATAATGCCTAAAGGCGACAGTCATGCTTTTTATACATATAAAGCTAAATATGCGGACACATCAACAGAGCTCATTATTCCATCGCCTTTAGATGATGGTGTGTATGATCAAATTGTTGAGTATGCTAAGCAAGCTTATATCGCTTTAGACGGTACTGGTGTGTCGCGTGCGGATTTCTTTGTAACGGCAGACAACAGTATCTATTTAAATGAATTAAACACAATGCCAGGCTTTACACCAGTCAGCATGTTCCCGCTCTTGTGGGCAGAATCAGGGTTGCCATATGGTGAGCTGCTCAATCGAATGATCGAATTAGCAATGGAGCGTTATGAGCAGAAATCCCGCTTGCAAAATAAGAATAATTAATCAAAAGATACAGTCTCACATTTAAATGTGGGCTGTTTTTTTTGAGAAGAAATGAGAGGAACTCAATAAGGGGTATCATTGGGAAGTATTTTCTCGATGGATTGGTACTCGCTTTCGCTCCGTCCCATACTCTCATCGTAAGCTCATACCTTCGCAACAATGTTAGCACGAACACAAAAAAACACCCACTCCATAAAGAAGTGGGTGTTTCTTAATCAACAATTAGTCTTTAACAACGTTAGCTGCTTGAGGACCGCGTTGACCATCTTCAACGTCGAAAGATACTGCTTGACCTTCGTCTAATGATTTGAAACCATCAGATTGGATCGCTGAGAAATGTACGAATACATCATCGCCATCTTCGCGTTCGATAAAACCGAAACCTTTTTCTGCGTTAAACCATTTTACTTTACCGTTTGCCATTTTAAAACAAACCTCCTTATGCCTTTAGGCGTATATTGATTCCTGTTGGACATAAAAATGGAAGTGAAACACTTACAAATTACTCCTACAAAAATACTATAAACTAAGAATACCACACTTTGGCAATAATTCATAATACATTTTTAAAATAATACAATAAAAAGTGAAAAAATTTAATATTTATAGATATAAAAAGTGATAAAGACTAATCGCTACGACGCCAGCAAGGAGTGGTGCCACGACTGGAACCCACGCATAATCCCAATGAGAACTCCCTTTATTTTGTAAACGCAGTACGCTATGTAAGATACGTGGCATCAAGTCCCGTGCGGGATTGAGTGCTGGTCCAGTGGAACCGCCGATACAAAGTACCAAGGCACAAACAAGGAAACCAAGTGCTAAATGAGCTGTTCCAGAATTGTCTGCGAAGAAAGGAGCTCGGGTAATTCCGACAGCACCAAAGAAAAGAATAAAACTTCCAATAAATTCATTAATAAAACCATTTAATTTACTATTTGCATTATTGTTCGTGGAAAATGTTGCTAAAATTCGTTCTGCTTCTTTTGTTTTATCGTAATAAGGTTTAAAAGCAGCAACTACAATTAATTGTCCGATTAAAGCACCAAGTAATTGTGCACCGATATAAGGAAGAACCTCTGACCAAGGGAACATGTCATTAAATGCAAGCCCAATTGTAAAAGCTGGATTAATATGGTTACCACTAATACCACCAAAAATAAGTGCGGGCATCATGACAGCAAAACCATAACCAAAAGCAATGACAATCCATCCTGAATTATGTCCTTTCGCTCCTTTAAGTTCCACATTTGCGACAGCACCATTACCGATGATAATTAAAAGAGCAGTACCAATTATTTCTGAAATAATTCTTGTTGTTAAGTCGTATGGCATGATATACCTCCAATAGTTACTAATCAAGTTGTCTCTTTTCAGAGTAAAGATAAATAATCAAGCTAGGTTGTTGCTCTTCGTTCACTCAGGATTACGTACTGTATGTACGTGCCCCGTCATTCACTTATCGCGCCTACTATCTCAATCATTCTCTTCACACTGTTCAGAGTAAAGATAAATAATCAAGCTAGGTTGATTACATTTACTCTGTTTAGATTGTAGGGAATATAGGTAATAAAACGATTGTTTGCTGCAATTTAAAACAAGTTCGCCTTGATCGTGTACATGTTATATAAACATTTTACCCAAAAAGGAGTATTGAAGACAACAAAATTCGTAATTGTCTTGAAATCGACAAAAGAAAAAGACAACTATGTGACGAAAAAAGCTTTGTCCACTTGAAAATCGTGCCATTTAAAATGATGGGATAAGCGATAGTAATACGTTATACTAAAGATATCAAATAAGCAGGAGTGAGTAAATTCAGATGGCAAAGAAAAAACAGTACAGAAAGATAACGAAAAAAGAGTATAAACGATTAAGTAAAATGAAGCTTTCTTCATTGTTAATCGTCATAGCATTAGCCTTGGTAGTACAGCTATATAATTATTATACGAATGATACAAAAAAGGATACTCACTCATCTAGTGTTTCAAATGAATCACGTGCAAGCAAGTACAAAAAAACTGCGCCGCCTATCAATGAAACAGATGATCATTTAACCGATAATGGTGCACCTGATTTCAGTGATGCCGATTTAGACGAGTCACAATCAGGTTATATTCATTATGGAGAGTTAGATAAGTTAGGTCGAGTAACAACAGCCGAAGCACTAATTACAAAATCAATGTATGATACGGGAACCAAAGCAGAGTATAATATAAAACCAACAGGCTTTATTTCGGGTAAAGAACCGTACTTACATTCCCGTGGTCATTTGATTGGTAAACAATTGGGTGGAAGTGGCACAGATCGTCGCAATTTGATGACTATATATCAATATCCGGTTAATTCACCAGATATGACAAATTATGAGAACGCTATTCGCCGATCAATATTAAAAGGTGATAAGGTTCGTTATAGAGTTATACCGCTTTTTAAAGACGATGAGTTAATGCCTGCTTACGTTAAAATGGAAGGTCAAAGCTTAACAACGAAAGGTGATATTAAGTTTAATATAACAATAAAAAACGAAAGGTAGATGCGCGATGAATTGGACCAATTACCCGGATTCACTGTCAGTCGATGAATTGCTTGAAAAATTGGCTGCAGATCAAATCACGGATTATAAAGAATATTTGTTGTTTAATGCCTACGAGTTTCAAGAAAAACTGTGTGCAATTTATGAAAAACTCAAAGCTGAGGATACTGTTGTACTCAATTTATACAATCCTAATCTCGATTCAGGCGATGATTTACTCGTTGCAATGACGATTGATGGCGATTATATTATTGAGCAAAATAAAACGACACTGGTAGTTCCAGTATCGTTAGAGGCAGCAGCTGTTGAAGTTTATCCATATCCAGCTGTTCAATTTTTAAAAGCCTATACAAACAAACAAATAACATCAAATATACTTGCTGATATAATAGATTAAGGTCGTTTAGCTTTAACAGCCATTGTACAGCGACTCACAGCGATTAAGTTATTAGATTCATCAACGACTCGAACATCCCAGACATGGCTTGTACGGCCAATATGGATTGGTAAAGCAGTAGCTGTAACAGAACCTGTATTAACAGCTTTTAAATGGTTAATATTTAGCTCTAAGCCAAAAATAATTTCGTTTTCTTTTATATGTTGTAACGCACCCAAGCTTGCAACAGTTTCAGCTAATGCAGCTGTTGCACCACCGTGTAAGTAACCAAATGGTTGCGTTGTTGCTGCATTAACGGGCATGTTGTAAATGATTGTTTCTTTGGAAACTGAGAGGGGCTTCATTTGTAATTGATCCATTAAAGTCATAAAAATCACTCCTTAAACTATTTTGTATGCAAGTAGATATATTTCTGATATTGATAGATTGCTCTTTTAAAAATAATGAGTTAACTACTGAATTTAGTGCTAAAATCAGTATAATTATATCGTTTTTTTGAGTAAATAGAATAATCATTTAGTCTATTAGTAGACATAATTAGTCGATGCTCATTTTAATTTTTTATGTAAAGCAATATTTATATAATAATAAAAAACGAAGAGTTAAAGAATCGTAACATACTTTTATAATAGTAAAATATAAAAACCTTAGAATGCCTATCTTTAAAGGTTTTCTAAGGTTTAAACTATGCCCCGAGCGGGACTCGAACCCACGGCACATCGTTTAGGAAACGAATGCTCTATCCAACTGAGCTACCGAGACTAATATAATGATTATAACAAAAGAGTTGAGTGATAAACAAGCGCTGTTTGTGTTATAATACAATTTTTTATTGAGAGAATTGTCGGGTAGTGTTATGCTAAAAGAGGATAGTGTATGAATAAGGAGGATTTTCGATGTCAGTCGCTAAAATGATAGATCACACGTTATTAAAACCAGATGCAACACA
>NZ_JAFYUW010000042.1:0-13152 GCF_017549435.1 Brochothrix sp. | reverse complement strand
TTATTTCATCGTGTCGCCATTGTATAAATCAGTTTCGATATGTAGTAGGCGATAAATGTATTTTACTAAAACTTTTAAAACAGAGTAACCTGGAATCGCAAGTAATATCCCAACTACACCGAGCAAATGTCCGGCAATTAAGATAGAAAAGAGAATTGTAAGTGGGTGAGCATCTAGTGAGCGTCCCATAATTTGAGGTGTTACAAATTTACCTTCAAGGAACTGCACACAACTCCAAACAATAATCAGTTTAATCAGCATTGCGGGTGAAGTAATTAAAGCTAAAATTAAAGCTGGTGAAATCGCAATGATTGGTCCGAGGTAAGGCACGATACTGGTTGCACCTGCTAAGACCGCTAATGTGAGACTGTTAGGCATTCCGATAATTAAATACCCAATATAAAATAATATTGCCAGCACTAAAGCAACAAACAATTGTCCACGTACATAATGGCTCACTTTGTCATTCATATCGCGTAACATTTGAGACAACATTGGACGCCATTTTACTGGAAAAGGTTTGATAAGAGCGGGTAACAATTTTTTATCCGCATCTTTCAACATATAGAACAGCACCAATGGAATTGTAACAATTGTTAAAACAACTGTGGATAAGGCACTAAAGAAAGAAGATGAGCCAGCAAAGAAGTTCTTCGTCCATTCTAAGCCGTTGTTAGAAACTAAATTTCCAAGATTATTTGTTGCTGCATCAATCTGTTCTTTATAGCGTGAAAGAACGCCAGTGCTTGAAAGCTCATTAAGTTTATCTTCTAATACTTTAATATAGCCAGGTATATCATCAATTAATTCTAGAATTTGTTCTTTTACAACGGGAACAATCCAAAAGCCTAACAAAACAACAATTCCAATCATTAATAGAAAAATAATGGTTGTTGCTAACCAGCGTTTTACTTTATGGTGTGATAAAAACTTAACGACTGGATTTAATACATAGTATATCGCACCGGCTATGAGGACTGGAAAGAACACAGTTTGTATCACTACTGCAAGTGGATGGAAAATAAATGATATTTTTGTTAAACCAATGATGTTAAGAATTAGAAGCAATGAAACAATTAAACCGATGACATAACGATTGTTTAAAAAGGCTTCTTTGAATGATGTTTTTTGCGTTTGTTTCATGTTGTCTCCCCCTTAGTTGTTAATCAATTTATGTAGAGTGAATATAATTAAAAATAGGTGTTCTTACCCTTAATTATTCCCTTACTTTGTTTACTATAAACGAAAACAAGACGCCATTCAATATAGAATGGCGTGTTAAGTAATTATTTTAAGATGGGTGCCGTTTTTTTTGCATAATGCAACAATTCCAGACTTATTTCATAGCGTTGGAAGGGTGTGATAATATAAATGCCATTAAATCTTTCTAAAATAGCATCAATAATTTCTTTTGAAATTTCCAAACCAACTTCTAAACTACGATTATCAACATCAGCTTGTTTCATACGGTCTCTGACCTCATCCGACAAGCGAATACCTGGGACTTCGTTATGAAGAAATTCTGCATTACGACTAGATAGAAGTGGCATAACGCCAATGAAAAAGGGTGTTGTAATGTTGTGTTCATTTAGCATATCGGCTAATTGATGGACTGTTTCAACATCATAAACAGGTTGAGTAATGAAATAATCTGCGCCATAATCAATTTTACGTTGGATGATTTTATAAGCTTGTTGTAATTTTTTTATATTAGGATTAAAAGCCGCCGCCACATTAAAATTGCCTTTTTCACCCAACGATTTACCAGAATAGGATAAACCATCATTATAGCGCTTGATAAGTTGTACCAATTCAACACTACGTAAATCAAAGACAGACGAAGCACCGGGGAAATCCCCAACTTTTGTAGGGTCACCTGTAATTGCTAATAAATCATGGATGCCAAGTTTATGCAGCCCCATAACGTGAGCATGTAATCCAACTAAGTTATGATCACGGGTAGTAATGTGTATTAAAGGACTGTGGTTGTATCGTTCTTTAATTAAAGCCGCTAATGCTAAATTGCTAATACGTGGGGAAGCTAACGAATTATCCGAAATAGTAACAGCATCAGTTCCTTGATTATAAAGAGCTTGTACGCCTTTAAAAAAAGTCTCAGTATTAAGGGTACGCGGAGGATCAAGTTCGACTAAAACAGTTGTTTCTGTCAGGACTTTATCAACCAAACGTTTTCCTCTGAATTTTTTTGGTTTGGTAAAAACGACTTCATCAGGCAATGGAATGACTACTTTTGTATCAACTGGTGTTGTAGACTCAAGGCCTTTACGCAGGTTAGCAATGTGAGCAGGTGTAGTGCCACAACAGCCACCAATTAAATGGGCACCTTGTAAGCGAAAGCGTTCGGCATATTTTTTGAAATAGCTCGGCTCAGTTTGGTAAATGATTTCACCATCTTCGACAGTGGGTAAACTAGCATTCGGATAAACTGCGAGTGAGGCATTAGTGAGTAAAGGAACACCTTCTAAAGCTTTAATCATATGATAAGGACCTAATTGACAGTTAACACCAACAACGTCAGCTCCTAAATCAGCCAATTCTTGTAGGGCAATATCAAGACGAGTCCCATCCTGTAAAATCCCGACCTCATGAATAGATACATTAGCGATGATGGGAATATCAGTCACTTCACGTGCGATTTTTAATACCGTTTTTAACTCTTCAAGATCATAGTATGTTTCAAGTAATAACCCATCTACACCTTCAAGTAATAAAAGATAAAGTTGTTCCCTGAAAACTTTTTGAATATCATCGAGTGATGTTGAACGTAAGTGGACAGGTACATATTCGGCATTAATGCCCCCGATATTTCCAAGTAAGAAACCACGCCCGTGTATTTTAATGGCTTCTTTAGCGAGGCGAACGCCTGCTTGATTAATTGCTACAATGTCTTTTTCCAGACCATAACGAGCTAACTTTAAAGTATTTGCGCCATAGGTATTTGTTTGAATAACATCAGCTCCAGCTCGCAAGTATGCTAAATGATAGTCACGAATTTGGTCAGGCTGTGATAAGTTGAGAGCATCAATAGAGGGGCCATGACCATGTGTGTGATCATGTTGTTTTAATAAAGTACCGATTGCACCATCAGCAATTAAAACATTATTTTTTAGTGAATCGCGTAAATTTGTCATGGTTTAAGCTCCTTAAAGATAGGATAAGGCATTATCTAGATCAGCAATTAAGTCTTCAACGTTTTCGAGGCCGACTGATAAACGTAATAAGCCGTCAGTAATACCGCGTTCTTCACGATCTGTAGTGGACATCGCTGCATGTGACATCGTTCTTGGATAAGAGAGAATGCTTTCCACACCACCCAGGCTGACTGAAAATACAGGGAGTCGCAAGTGGCGATGGAGTATCTTCACTTGTTCCTCTCCGCCAATATCAAATGAGACGATTGCACCGCCATTTTTCGATTGCGTTAAATGAATGTGAGAGAGCGGGTGTGTTGCTAGGCCCGGATAATACACATGAGTTACTTTTTTATGAGAGATGAGATAATTTGCTATTTTTTCAGCAGAAGCGGTTTCAACATCAAGACGTGCACCCAGTGTTTTGATACCTCTTAATAAGAGCCAAGAATCGGCAGGACTTAACACTGCACCAAATGAATTTTGGACATTATAAACTTGTTCGCCAAGTTTTGCTTCATTAGTAACAACTAATCCAGCTAATAAATCGCTATGCCCGCCTAAAAACTTAGTTGCGCTATGTACAACTAAATCAGCGCCCAATAATAAGGGTTGTTGTAAATAGGGTGTCATAAAAGTATTATCAACAAAAACCTTCACTTTATGTTGATGCGCTAATTCTGCTGCTGCAGAGATATCAGTCACTGAAAGTGTTGGATTTGAAGGCGTTTCGAGATAGAGAACTTTTGTATGTGGTGTAAAAGCGGCAACAACAGCATCCAAGTCTTGAGGATCAACAAAAGTAGCAGTGATCCCGTAACGTGGTAAATGTTGTGTTACAAAACGGAACGTTCCACCATAAACATCTTGAGCAATGACAAGATGGTCACCATGAGATAGCGTTAATAAAGCTGCTGAAATAGCCGCCATACCTGATGAAAAAGCAAAGCCACGAGTGCCGTGTTCAAGTTCAGCGATTGCAGTCTCTAATAATTCGCGTGTAGGGTTACCAGAACGGCTGTAATCAAATTTGCCAAATTCAGAAACACTTGTTTGATGATAGGTACTTGTATGGTGAACCGGAGCGACGATAGCACCTGTAGTTGGATCAATTTGTGTTGTTGCTTGAATTAATTGTGTTTGGATTGAATCTGTCATAACAATTCCTCACTTTCAAGTGCTTGCTTTAAATCAGCAATTAAGTCAGCGCTATCCTCGATACCCACAGATAAGCGTAAAAGATGTTCATCAATCCCACAAATTGCTAAATCTTCAGCAGACATATCCACATGTGTTTGCGTTAATGGATAGGTAATAAGACTTTCCACACTCCCAAGACTTTCTGCAAAACTAAAAACAGTTAAGGATGAAAGCAATGGCCCAACTTTTGAGGCATCTTTAATTGCAAAACTAAGCATGCCCCCTTGGCCAGGATAGTAGACTTGTTCGATGCTAGGGTGAGTACTTAGATAGTTGAATAAAGCCTGAGCATTTTCTTGATGTTTTGCCATTCTTAAAGCTAATGTTTTGAGTCCACGGATGAGTAAAAAACAATCAAAAGGTGCCAGTGTAGCACCTGTTGTATTGAGGTTAGCGCCTAGTGTTTTCGCTAAGGCATCGTCATTACAAATGACAGCCCCCGCTAGGACATCGTTATGCCCGGATAAATATTTAGTTGCGCTATGAACAACGATATCTGCCCCAAGTTGAAGCGGTTGTTGTAATAGTGGTGTATAAAATGTGTTATCGACACAAACTAAGATATCATGTTTATGCGCAATTTTAGCAATCGTTGCGATGTCTAATTCCAACATTAAAGGGTTGGTGGGTGTTTCAATCCAAATTGCTTTCGTTTCAGGAGTAATCAATGCAGATATATCACTGTTCAAATCATCCCAAAAGCTAAAGGTTATACCTTGTTGAGCTGTTAATAAATCAAAATAGCGTAAACTACCACCATAAGAGTGATGTGAAGTGATGATATGATCGCCTGTTTTAAACAATGACATAACGAGTTGAATAGCTGCCATGCCAGAACTAGTAGCGACGGCAAATGAGCCGCCCTCCAGTTTAGCTAAAGCTTCCTCAACAACAGAACGTGTGGGGTTCGCAGTCCTTGTATAATCAAAGCCCGTTGATTCTCCTAATGCAGGATGGGCATATGTTGAAGATAAGTAAATCGGTGTTGTAATTGCACCTGTTTTTTCGTCATTTCTGTTACCAATCTGAGCTAAAAAAGTGTCGATGTGATGTCCCATTGATATCGCCTCCGTGAGTATTAGTTATAGGCTTTTCTAATTTCTTTTGTAACATCGACCATTGTTTTTAACGCATCGATTGTTTCAGATTCATGACGTGTTTTAAGACCACAGTCAGGGTTAATCCAGAATTGTTCAGGTGGAAACACTTGCAATGCACGAGAGATATTTTGTTTGATTTCTTCCGCAGTAGGAACCCGAGGGCTATGAATATCATAAACACCTAACCCGATTTCTTTGTCATAAGTGTGGACTTCAAATGCTTCGATGATATCACCATGACTTCGTGATGTTTCAATTGAAATAACATCTGCATCTAGGGCTGAGATAGTATCAATGATGTCGTCAAATTCGGCGTAACACATATGTGTATGAATCTGTGTTTCGTTTTTAACACCAGCAGTAGTTAATTTAAAAGCATAAACAGAAGCATCTAAATACTTTTTCCATCGTTCTTCTTTCAAAGGTAACCCTTCTCTTAAAGCAGGCTCATCGATTTGGATGATACCAATACCAGCTTTTTCTAATGCGAGTACTTCTTTACGTAATGCTAAACCAATTTGGTTGGCAACTTTATCTACCGTGATGTCATCACGAACAAAAGACCAGTTTAAAATTGTGATAGGAGCTGTTAACATTCCTTTGACTGGTTTCTCAGTTAGGGATTGTGCATAAACGGTTTCTTCAACAGTCATTTCTTTTTCGAAGGCAATGTCACCAAAGATGAGTGGTGGACGCACTGCGCGAGAACCATATGATTGTACCCAACCAAATGTACTTGCTTGGAAGCCGCTTAATTGTTGACCAAAGTATTCAACCATGTCAGTACGTTCAAATTCACCATGAACTAAAACATCTAAATCAAGACCTTCTTGAATATCAATCCAACGTTCAGTTTCTTCTTTAATGAATGAACGGTAGTCAGCTTCTGTGAGATTACCTTTTTTCCAAGCCGCACGTTTTTGACGGACAACAGCTGATTGCGGGAAACTACCAATTGAAGTTGTAGGTAATAGTGGCAAATTAAGTGCTTCATGTTGTAATAAAATTCTTTCAGCGTAAGGAAGCGCACGATTAACTTCTTCACCTTGGATGCTAGTTAATTCAGCTTCAACCGTTTGGTTATTTCTAAAGTCAGCTTTTTGTAACGCTGTGTATTTTTCAAAACTATCATCCAATTCTGTTTGAATAGATGATACACCATCACGAACAGCCTTTGTTAATAGAACAATTTCATGTAATTTTTCATCAGCAAAAGCTAAGCCGTTTACTAATGTTTTTTCGAAGGTGGTTTCATGTGCGACTGTAATTGGTACATGTAATAGTGATGATGAAGGTTGAATAATAAGTCGTTCAGCAGGAACGTTTGCTTGAATTAAAGTCAGTAAGGCTAATTTATCTTTAAGATTAGAACGCCATACATTACGTCCATCAATAATTCCAGCAGCTAATATCTTATCTTCTGGGAAACCAAATTGTAAAAGTGAACGTAA
Organism: Brochothrix sp.; assembly: GCF_017549435.1. NCBI lineage: Bacteria > Bacillati > Bacillota > Bacilli > Caryophanales > Listeriaceae > Brochothrix > Brochothrix sp. Next base: position 6,249 of record NZ_JAFYUW010000042.1, on the reverse strand, counting down.
GTTATCACCGTGATCTGCCACAAAATCAATCCCAAAACCGTCTGCTGGTAATTCTAATATCGCTTCGTAATGATCTAAGCGTTCGAAATATGTTTGTAAAATCAATTGAATTGATGGGGCAGCCTCTTTGAAAGCAGCGATAGATTTTTTGTAATAGTTCAATTCTTTTTTATCTGTAAGAAGCACTAAATAAGGCTCGTCTAATTGAACTGTTTGAACACCAGCAGCTTCTAATTCAGCGAAAATCTGTACATAGACAGGAATAAGAGCAGTAAGCAGTGTTTCAAATTGATCTTCTTCATAACCTTTTGCAAGTTTTAAGTATGAAATGGGGCCAAGTATAACGGGTTTAGTTTCTAAACCTAACTCATTTTTTGCTTCGTTATAATAAAATAAGGGGCGATTAAAAGTTAATTGAGGTCTTGCATTGTCTAATTCAGGTACGATGTAATGATAATTTGTATTGAACCATTTAGTCATTTCAGAAGCCACGGCATCTTTGTTACCACGGGCAATTGCAAAGTAAGTTTCTAATGGAACTTCACCATCTGTATATTTGAAACGTTCAGGAACAATTCCCAATGTCACTGAAGTATCTAAAACATGATCATATAGTGAAAAATCTCCCGATGGAATTTTATCAATACCTGCATCCGCCTGTTTTTGTAAACTTGCTAAACGCAATTCTTTAGTTGTTGCAAGTAACTCTTCTTTCGATGAACCATCATTCCAATAGCTTTCTAACGCGCGCTTCCATTCTCTTTTTTCTCCTAAACGTGGGTATCCTAAACTTGAACTTTTGACTGTCATAATGATCAATTCCTCTCCAATTTATAATGATAACCTCACTTCAATTAACAAACCCCGTCCCAAAAGAAAAGCCTCTCTATAAAAAACTATAGAGAGGCGAATCGTAGCTGCAATAAATGATGTGCTCGATTTCTCTCATTTTTCAAGGAAAAAAGATTCCTTGCAGGATTTAGCACCTTTTCATCGAAATGAAAGGTTGCCGGGTGTCATAGGGCCAGTCCCTCAACCACTCGTAATAAGAGTTGTATATGAATTTGTGAATGTTATTGATACTGATATTACACTTGTTATTTTCAGAAGTCAACAAGAATTTAGAATATTCTAAATGTTACCAATATTAAAAATAGATTAGTAATAAGGCAATCATAAAAAAGTGATATCAATGTAAGTGTTTCCAATTGTAAAAAGGTCTATATTACTAATGCAAATAGGAGTATACTAAAAAGCATATTATCGGAATTGTCAGATAATTCATTTAAAGGGAGAGTGTTTTTTATGAAAACAGAAACAATGAAAGAAGAAAATATGCGTTTTATCGATTATGTTTATCGTGTATCGGCGGGAGTAGCTAACGCTGTTTTAGTAATGTTAGGAATTGGTTTATTAATTGAAACGATAGGTGGTTTTCTTAATTGGCCAGCTTTTATTGGTATCGGAACAATCGCTAAGTCACTATTAGCACCAGCATTTGGTGTGGCAATCGCTTATCAACTTAAGGGAAATACATTAGTGGTATTTAGTTCAATGATTGCAGCAACAGTAGGTGGTGCTGCCGTACATTTTGTGGAAGGTGCCAATGCTGCAACAGGTGGAGTAGGTTTGGTCTTCGTCTCAGGGCAACCAATATCAGCAGTTTTAGCAGGGATAATTGCAACGTTAGTGGGTTTATGGTTAACAGGTAAAACGATTTTAGATATGGTATTTATTCCTTTTGTTGCAGTTGTTGTGGGGGGCGTAGCCGGATTAGGTCTAGCAGCAGTAACTACACCACTTTTAGTCGATTTAAGTGGTTTTATGGCACAATCAATTACTGTGTCTCCACTATTTGGTTCAAGTGTTATAGCGTTAGTCTGGAGTATTTTGTTAATGACGCCAGCATCTTCAGCAGCACTGGCAATTGCATTACAATTAGACCCAGTATCATCAGCTGCTGCATTGATAGGTTGTACAGCACAATTTGTTGGATTTACGGTAATGTCTTTCCGACAAAATGATTTAGGTGGTAATCTTGCACAAGGATTAATTACTCCAAAAGTACAATTTCCAAATCTTATCAAACATCCACAACTAGTAGCTGGTCCATTTTTGGCCTCTATTATTTGTGCACCTATAGCGACAACCGTCTTTCATTTTAAGACGAGCTATGAGTTAGCGGGTCTGGGTTTAAACTCATTGATTGCTCCAATAGCTATTTGGGGGAAACAAGGTAATAATGATTTCTTTGTCTATCTATTAATGGGGATTGTACTTCCAGCTATTATTACATTTATTGTTCATCAAGTGATGTTGAAATTGAAGTGGGTTAACCGTAAAGATCTTAAGATGGAGGTCATGTAATAAAGGTGTTTAGTCCTTTTCATTTTTGTTAACTTGCTAGTGTTCTATGTGTATTTAGGGTATGATAGCTATAAGTCAATAAAAAAAAGGACGGAATGCGTTAATGTATGAAATTAAGAAATGGGCAGTGAGTAATATTAACAGTGGAACACCATTGTTAACGAAAGAAATGTTCTATAACAAAGTACCTAAAGAAGAAGGTGCTGTTGTAGAATTAATGGATGAAAAAAAACATTATGTCGCAACTGCGCTTGTAGGTAAGCAAAATAAAGGTATCGGTTGGGTTATATCTAATAAACAGAACCAAGTATTCGATTATGCTTTTATTTTAGGCAAAGTTAGAGCAGCAGTAGATAAAAGAGAAATGTTATTCAAATCTGAAGAAACGACAGCTTTCCGTGTCTTTAATGGTATTAGTGATGGCATTGGTGGTTTAACAATTGATTGGTACGATGGCTTTGCTTTATTTAGTTGGTATAGTGAAGGACTCTTTCTACATTCAGATACAATTTATTCTGCGTTTGAAAAAGTTATTTCATATAAAGGTATCTACGCTAAACGACGTTTTGGTGAAAATGGTCAATTCGTTGATGATGATAATTTTGTCAAAGGTGAGATAGCTCCTGAACCACTAATTATAAAAGAGAGCAATATTAACTTTGCGACGTATTTAAATGATGGTGCTATGACGGGTATTTTCCTTGACCAACGTGATGTACGACGTTATATTATGGAAGAATTATCTGCTGGCAAGCGCGTTCTTAATACGTTCTCATATACTGGTGCTTTCTCTGTTGCAGCTGCAATGGGTGGTGCTATACATACAACAAGTGTTGATGTTGCTAACAGAAGTCGTGCTAAAACAGCTGAACAATTTGAAGTTAATAATCTTAACCCTCAGGATCACACAATCATGGTTGAAGATGTTTTCCACTACTTTAAATACGCAACTCGTAAAGAACTGGAATTTGATTTGGTTATTTTAGATCCGCCAAGTTTCGCAAAAACAAAAAAAGTAACGTTTAGTGCAACTAAAGATTATGGTACTTTGCTAGAACAGGCAATCAATATTACAGCAGTTAATGGGTATGTTGTTGCTTCAACTAATCACAGTGGAATTACGATGTCTGATTTCAACAAAACAATCAAAAATTCGTTTGCCAAACAGGGTCGTAAGTATCATGTAGAAACAACTTTTGAGCAACCAGTGGATTTTGCTTCTATTAAAGGTTATCCAGAAAGTGCTTATTTAAAAGTAGTTATTCTTAAAGTATTATCTTAGAGGAATAGAAAGAGGGTGGGTTGACTATGACGACAACGACACAAACAGCAAAAAAAGTATCATCTTACAATCTGGCAGAAGAAATTGCAAATGCTATTACACATGGTATAGGTTTCTTATTGAGTATTCCAGCATTAGTGTTTTTAATATTAATTGCTGTTTCTAAAGGTGGAGCCATGCATGTTGTAAGTTTTACAATCTATGGTGTTTCACTAATGGTTTTGTACTTTTGTTCAACAATGTTGCATAGCCTACCACCTTCTAAAGTGAGGTATTTCTTTAATATTTTAGATCATGCTGCTATTTACCTCTTGATTGCCGGATCTTATACGCCATATGCGTTAATAAGTCTAGGTGGTGCATTAGGGTGGTCATTATTTGGAGTTATCTGGGGAATGGCTATTTTAGGTATAGTATATAAAATTTTCTTCTTAGAAAAATTTCGTATACTTTCGACAGTTATATATATCATAATGGGTTGGGGTATTGTTTTTGCGATGAAACCACTCTACGAAGCAATAACAGGCGACGGTATTATATTGCTAATTATTGGCGGGCTAGCTTTTACGGTAGGAGCTGTGATTTACAGTTTTCCAAAAATAAAATTTGGTCATGCAATTTGGCATTTATTTGTATTAGCAGGAACGGGTTTTATATACTTTAGCGTATTGTTATACGTGTAACTGAAAAGAATCTATTGAACTGACCACAGAAAGTTAGCAGTAACAGCTAACTTCTGGAGGTCATTTTTTATATGAAAATAAAAAGTAGCGCCTCATTAAAGGTTTGCTACTTTTTTATTTGAACGTTTATAGTCTCTTTTTTAATAGTGGTTGAGTTAAACCGGTAACTCCTAATAATGCTAGAACAGTTATAAAGGCACGTTGTGTACCAAGATGTGAATCGGTCGGATCGAAATGTTCAGTAAGAGAATGCTGATTATAAGCTTTTCCACCACCACCAATCGCAATAGCGGGTATACCTAAGCTTAGGGGAACATTTATATCAGTGCTTGCAGGTTCAGATAGTAAGGGATCAAGACCTAAGGCTCTCGCAACTTCCTCAGCGACTATGACTGGCTCAGAAGAAATTGATTGTTTCCCTGCAGGTCGGTCACCTTTTAGTTCAGCAGAAAAAGTAATAGCTGCATCATTTTTTGAAGATACTGCCCATCTATTGTTTTCATCATCAATCGCAGTTTGGACGCATGCATTAATGTTAAGTTCTATCTTTTTTAATTCATTAGGGTCTGTTGAGCGCATATCTACGTATATCATTGCTTTTTCTGCAATGGCTGTAGGTATTGTACCACCATTAATTACACCAACATTGAATGTTGTTTTCGGGTCTGATGGGGTTACCATGTCGGCAATGTATGTTACAGCTCTAGCTGCAGCATGAACAGCGCTAGGTTTACCGAAGTCGCTGTAGCTATGCCCCCCCATGCCATTAAAAGTATAAATGTAGCGTAAACTGCCGGTTGCTTGATAGATAATTTCGTTAGGCACATCGATATCAATAGAAATAAAGGCGTCAATAGAGTCGTGTTTTTTAAAGAAATGTTTAGCACCTCGTAAATCACCAGGACCTTCTTCACCGACTGTTGCACCAATTATAAGAGAACTCTCCAATTTGATATCAAATTGTGTAAGTGTTTTTGTTAATGCTATTACTACAGCTAAGCCTCTAGCATCATCATAAATGCCAGGGCCATAATACATGCCGTCTTTGAAAGTAACAGTGACATCAGTTTCGTTATCAAAAACACTATCCAAGTGCGCACTTAAAAACAGTGTAGGGGTATCTGCGTTATCTGTTTTATTAAAATAAGCATAAGTGTTCCCTTCGGTGTCGATTGTTAAATCTTCTAATCCACTGTCATTTAAGAGTTTAATGAATAATTCACGACGCTTTTCTTCATTAAAAGGCGGGCTAGCAGTTTCGGCTAATTTTATCTGTGTTGCAATTGTTTGTTCGCTTTCTAAAAAAATCTGATGTAAGGCTTCTTTCACTCTGTCATCAGATAATATTTTTTGGATGTTTTGTTGAAAATCCGATGTTTTCGCTTCATTTTCCATTGTATGACCCCATTTCCTTTTATACTTCTATATTATACAGTAATTTATTTTTTTTGCTAAAAGCATATAATGTATTCATAAATGAGTATATCGTCTGTTATTAAGCGATAAAACCAAGCGGGAAACTTGATGATAGAATGTTTTGTTCGCAAAATACTAAATAAGTGATTTTATAATTAATAGGCCATGTAAATGAAATGTTTTTAGTCGTTGACATGTATCGGTAAACGTAGTATATTTATAAAGTTCTCAACAAGGGAAAGTAAATACAACTGTTGTTGATAGAGCATTAATTGATAGCTAACAGATATAAAAACTTCTTAAATAACTTTAAAAAAGTTATTGACGAAATAAAATAGCTGTGCTATACTAAAGTAGTTGTCAGCGAGAGTTTGACGGCGATTGACCTTTGAAAACTGAATGAACGAAAAGACATATTATATGCTTAAACTCTTCGGAGTTTAACCAATTAATTTCGTAACGCAAACAAGTAACAAATTTTTAGCTAGCGAACTAGTTAAG
>NZ_JAFYUW010000041.1:0-4531 GCF_017549435.1 Brochothrix sp. | reverse complement strand
CTAATGCGTAATCAACTGTGATTAAACTGCCACTTTTTTCTGCGGCTTCCACTACCCATACCCCTTGTGACAATGCACTAACAAGTCGATTACGTTCAACAAACGTCCATTTACGGGCAGATATTGGTGGCGCATACTCACTGATGACCAATTCTTTGCGAAGCATATAATTGTATAATAATGCGTTTTCTTGTGGATAAAGTCGGTACATCCCACTACCTAGAACGGCAATTGTATCTCCTTTTTCTATGAGAGTGATGCGATGCGCATGAGTATCTATACCTGTGGCTAATCCACTAACAATACCGATATCCTCTATTACTAGCTGTTTAATAATCGGTTGCATCACTCTATCTATCCCTTTATTACATTGCCTTGCGCCAACAATCGCTATCATCTTTTTTCGTAAAAGTGTTAAATTTCCTTTTGCGTAAAAATAAAGTGGCGGATCATACATTTCACGAAAAGCTTCGGGATATTCTTCATCAGATTGTGTAATAAATACAATCTCTTGTTTTTCATATTCTTTGTATAATGATGGTGTTTTTATGCATTCTAAATTATCTTTTTTCACTATTTCTTCTAACATATGACGTCGATTTGAATAAGAATGTGATGCCTCAAATAACCATTTTTTTCTTTCTGTCCACATCAAAAAACGCCTCCTTTTCTTTAAGTTTACAAGAAAAAGAAACGTTTATTTGAGTTATTTACTTGCGCTTTTTTTTGCTATAAAACGTTTTTAACAGGTGAAAAGCTACGACGATGTATCGGACATGCGCCTTGGGCCTCTAATCCAGCTAAATGTTTCGCAGTACCGTAACCAAAATTATGTTCAAAATCGTATCCAGGGTAAGTTTTCGCATACTCAGTCATCATCTCATCACGAATAACTTTCGCAATAATTGAAGCAGCTGCAATGGATAAACTTTTTTGATCCCCTTTAATAATCGACAATATTTGAGCATTTTCGTATTTCAACGGCATGGCATCAATCAAAACAGCATCAGGCTGAGGATCAAGTTGTGCCAACGCATCGGACATCGCTAATTTTGTAGCTTCATAAATATTAACGGCATCAATTGTTTTCTCATCGATTATTCCGACACCAATTGCAATGGCTTCCGCTTTAATGGCTTTGTACATCGCTTGTTTTTTATCATAACTTAACTTTTTCGAGTCATCGATTCCAGTTAATTTTGTATTCTGTGGTAATATTACAGCCGCAGCAACGACAGGACCTGCTAATGGACCACGTCCCACTTCATCAACGCCTGCAATATAAGCATAGTTTTTAGCGATGAATTCTGTTTCATAGAGCCACATTTCTTCACGTTTCAACTCTAATGCTTTTAATGCTTGGTGACGTCGGTGCCATTGCGCCAATGCTTGTTGAACACCTTTTCGTTCATCATTTGCATACTCTAGCAGCAATGGATCTGTCGGGGCGCTAACATTCGCTAATTGTGCTTTAATGGCAGCAATACTAGGCTTGTTCGTCACTTGAAACCACCTCTTCGTCAGCTTCTTCTGCCATCTCTAATTCTTCCGGACGATCCAACGTGATACGACCAAGTTTTAAGGCACGGAAATCGCGGACAAAATGTTCAGCAGCACGACTATAATCGATGTGCTCGCCGTCTGTAAGTTGACGATTGAGAGCCAAACGTTCAAGCATTTCTTTTGGTGTCATCGGTTCATCAGTACCTAAATATGACATTAAAAACGCAGGGTAATATTTAGCAGCGTAATCATAACCATAATCTGATACGTCAATCAGATTTAAAATATCATCCTTGATAGCGCCTGTCAAAGCAAGACGGTAGCCTACTTCTGAGTCCTCGAATTTCGGCCATAAAATCCCCGGAGTATCTAATAATTCCAGCTCTTTGCCCACTTTAATCCATTGTTGTGCTTTTGTAACACCCGGACGGTTTCCGGTCTGAGTGATATTCTTTTTCACCAGTCTATTAATCAGCGTTGATTTACCAACATTTGGGATTCCTAAAATCATCGCACGAATGGCACGCGGACGCATCCCACGTTTTAAATTACGTTCGAATTTTTCACTCATTTCTGCTTGAGCAGCTTTAGTGAGTTTGTGTAACCCTTTACCATCTTTAGAGTTGATAGCTACTGCTCGGATACCTTGCTTCTCGTAATATTCCAACCATTTTTCAGTTATACTTGGGTCAGCCATATCACTTTTATTTAAAATAACCACACGGCGTTTTTGATGAATAATTTCATGCATCATTGGGTTTGCTGAACTAATCGGCAAACGTGCATCTACCAATTCAAAAATAATATCCACCAATTTTAATTTTTCTGTTACTTGACGACGTGCTTTGGCCATATGCCCTGGAAACCATTGTATTGTCATTCTTTTTCCTCCTATTTGACGACTCTCATCTCATTAAGTGGTAGATAAACATATTTGGCAACACCAACCGCACTATCTGTGGGTATCGTTCCAAAATAACGACTATCATTGCTATTATCACGATTATCACCTAAAACATAATATGTATTGGGATCAACTGTAATATCATAATCACTCATAAAAGTATCGTTTTTATTTAATTTATCGCGGTAAGCCTGTAAATATGATTCTTTATGCAAAACGCCATTAACGTACAGTTTGTCATTCTTATAAACTATATGGTCACCTGGCATACCAATTACTCGCTTAACATACTGATGTTTATCAACATTAAAAACAATCGTATCGAAACGATGTACTTCACTCAAACGATTAACCAAAACAACTTCTTTCATTTTAAGAGTTGGCATCATCGAGTAGCCATCAACTGTAACTGGAACAAAAACGAGAAACCGCACAATCAAACATAATATTAAGGCTACCACACTCAGACGAAACCACTTAACAATGCTGTATTTCGTATCTCTCGAGAGTTTGCTCATTGTGCTCCTCCTTATGTGATATAACTATCTTGAAATGTTATGTTTTTTAACATTATTAAGAGGTTTTAAATAACGAACCCTTTATTTAATAACATTTATCATTTTCTCAAATTGTATGAAACATCTTTACTATTATAGCATTTTTTCAACCCTTATAGACAAATGACAATAAAAAAAGACAACATATCTTATGTAGTTTCTTTGATTGGAAAGAAAAAGTAGCAAACCAATTTGGTTTACTACTTCATATTTACCTTATTATTTTTTATAAAGTTACATTATAGGTTCTTCTTACCCCATTTGATGACAACCCCATCGATTGTTGATTCATTAACAGCACCAAAATAACGACTATCATTACTTACGCGTCTGTTATCTCCCATGAGGAAATATTTCCCTTCAGGAATTTTTTCAATAACGAAGTTAGGTGTCAATGCGCTCGATTCTTGCTTCTTGAACTCATCAAGATACGGTTCCTCGTATTTCTTTCCGTTAATGTAAAGTGTATCATCTTTGTACTCCAATTTATCACCTGGCAAACCAATCACGCGTTTAATGTACTCCGCTGATTCATTATCTGGTGCAGGGAAAACAACGATATCAAAACGATCTGCTGTCTTTAACTTATTAATAAATAAGTATTCTCCTGAGTATAATGTTGGATCCATTGAATCTCCATCTACTTTTACTGCTGCAAAGAGATATGTACGAACGACCATCGTAATTATCAGCGCCACTATGACTACTTTCAATATATCCCAAATAAACGACCCTGCCTTTTTCATTCGTCATCCTCCTTAAAATCAATCTTTCCTATATATATTATAGCAAAATAGACAACAACAATCGAACAATAAGCCGTTAATTATGTAAATTAAATGCGACTTCTGACCTAATTCTTTTTATGATAGAATCAGTTAGCAAAAATCAATTATCATTATACTCAATAGATGAGCTATTCTAACTAATATACCCTTTTTTGATTAGCTTATCACATATTTCAGCGATTTATCGTATGCTATTTCTAATCATCTGCAATATCCGACAAAATAAAACTTACCAAATGTGTTTCAGTCATTTCTGTTGTTAATAATTTTTCATTAATCGTTCCTAAGTAATCACTATCCACCCACCAACTCTTCATTTTGTTCCCATCAAATTCAGCGGACTGTCTGCGCTGTTGATGTCTTACTAATGTCTCCTCAAACGGAAGATCAAAATAGTAAACATAGGCTTTATCAAAATCCGCCATCAGCGTTATAAGCATCTCACCATAATACTCTTTCACTAAAATACCTTCAACGATACAAATATCACAATTAGCTTTACCATATTTTGCAATGTGACTTATTAAATTTATCGAAAGATTATTTTCACGATCATGTGTTTTGAGCATGGTTCGACGCACTATATCTTGTGAGACAACAAGTGTGTTTTCACCTAGTTGTTCTTGTAATCGATTAGCAACAGTCGTTTTACCACTGCCCGAATTACCACGCAAAATAATTAATTTTGACATCCTAACACTTCCCTTTTTAAAGTTAGCCACTCTTAATATAACATATTAAAAATTCACGTTATATTTTTGATAAGACTAAACACATTT
>NZ_JAFYUW010000040.1:0-12163 GCF_017549435.1 Brochothrix sp. | reverse complement strand
TTAAACCATCAAATGATCCTTAACTAGTTCGCTAGCTAAAAATTTGTTACTTGTTTGCGTTACGAAATTAATTGGTTAAACTCCGAAGAGTTTAAGCATATAATATGTCTTTTCGTTCATTCAGTTTTCAAAGGTCAATCGTTATCAAGCTCTCGCTGACAACTACTTAATAATAACACGTCATGTTTCTTAAGTCAACAATTTTTTATTTATAAAAAATGTTTCTTCAAGGAAACTTCTTTAAGACTTACTAATAATAACACTATATGAACCTGTGTGTCAATTGTTTTTTAAACACTTATTAGTAATTTACTAAAATAACTTTTCATGCATTTACAAACAGTATCTTAACAACATTTACAAAGTTTTTTGCATTCATGCAATTCTTTTTCAAACGTTGTTTTAACAAGAACATTCTTTATATTATCAAATCATCTTACCGCCGTCAATAACTTTATTACTTTTTAACCTTTTTTCTTACACTCTTCGCAAATACCATAAACTTCCAGACGATGGCTCGCTATTTCAAAACCTGTCACATGTGACGCTAAACTTTCAACTTCTTCTAACCCAGGATATGAAAAATCAACAATCTTACCACACTTATTACAAATTGCATGATAATGATCGTGCGTTGTAAAATCAAAACGGCTTGATGAATCTCCGTATGATAATTCTTTCACAATATTTGCATCTTTAAAAACATGCAAATTATTATAGACAGTTGCTACACTCATATTTGGGAAATCTCGCCCTAAAGCTTTATATATTTCATCTGCAGTAGGATGCGAGTGTGAGTTGATTATAAATTCAAGCACCGCTCGACGTTGAGGCGTTATACGTACACCCGCATGTTTTAAAATATCGATTGCACTGTCTAGATGATTATCGTTATGAACATGAGTATGCTCCATTATTAACCACCCTTTCAATTGCTATTTATACATTATCTCTATAATACTGTTAAAAAGACCTTCGTGTCAATAATTCTTCTTTAACTCCATAAGCTTTTATACTTTAAATGATAGACATTCAAATACAGCTTTTCACATTAAAATAAAAAAGATGCCAACACTTAGTGTTTGGCATCTTTTTCTACGTCATTGTTTGGATGAATCGAACGGTATTTATTATAGTACCAAAAATCGATGTAGTCATCTGAAAAAGGACCTTTTTTATCGAGTACCCATTCTGTCAGAATTCCAAGCTGTTGTTTCAGGATAAGATCAATTTCAGCAGGATAGTGCATCGAACGTTTACGGGCCTCGTATTCATCTTCATCTAATAAATGAAAACTCCCATTTGGGAACACTTTAATATCAAGATCATAATCGATATACTTCAGCGCTTCATTATCAATGAGATAAGGAGAACCAATATTGCAATAATGATGAACACCATCCGCCCGAATCATTGAGATAACATTAAACCAGTGTTCTTTATGGAAATAAGAAATCGCCGGTTCTCTCGTTACCCACTTTCTGCCGTCAGACTCTATAACAAGCGTTCTATCATTTCCGCCTATTAGTAATTGATCAGTCGCCTTTAAAACAGTCGTTTTTTTCCAGGTACGATGGAGCTTACCGTCGTGTTTATAACTTTGAATCTTAATGACGTCCCCTTCATTTGGAAGACACATTGTTATAACCTACTTTCTGGAATCTCTCATGACTGATACATAAGAAGCCTCACACTCCTTTTCTTGAATAAAAGGAAGAGAAGGAAATTCGGCAAGCTCTGCATTGCTCATGGTTTATTCGTGGCTGTTTTTGGACAGTTGTTTGCAATACGCTTTTATTTATTGTTACAACTAATTTCATAATATAGTATACCATAACCCCTTATTATATATAAAGTCCTACCTATGTTTTTATGAAACTGGCAACGATCGTCCACCATCAATAAGAATAGTTTGTCCACAAATCATCTTCGCTTTATCCGACACAAGAAACTCAACGGCATCAACTAAATCATCCGCTTGTACCATACGACCCATTGGAGTGCGTTTTTTAGCATCTTCTAGCAACTCTTCACGATTCGGAAAATGATCTAACGCTTCCGTTTCAACAAGCCCACCGGAAACCGCATTAACACGTATACCTTTTGGCGCAAGCTCAACTCCCAAATAACGCGTCAATGACTCTACCGCTGCTTTTGATACTCCCACAGTTGTGTAGTTTTCTAACACTCGCATTGATCCTAATGAACTTAGGCTTACAATCGATCCACCTGTTTCATTAGCTTCCATCATTTTTGCCGCTTCTTGCGCTGCAAATAAAAGCGATTTGGCATTGATTGACATTGTCCAATCCCAGTGTTTTTCTGTAAGTTCCATTACAGGTTTCAAAACACCACTTGCAGCGTTGTTAACAAATATATCTAAACGTCCAAATTCCGATAATACCGTCGCAAACATTTCTTTGATTTTTTCAACATCTCCAACATTAGCTTTGACGATCAAGCACTTTTGTCCTAATGCCTCTATTTCAGCTTGGACTTCCTCTGCTTTCTTACGATTACGGTTAAAGTTAACAACGATATCATAACCTTGACCAGCTAATCTCAATGCAATCAAACGTCCTATCCCTCTACTACTTCCTGTTACTAGTGCTACTTTATTCATTTATAACTCACTCCTTGTTTTTAAGTATAATTGCCAAACTTTTTGATAGGGTACTGGAAACGGTAATACTTTCATCTCTTCTAACGTAACTAAACGATAACCCTCTATTAAATCTGCTTCATCCATTACTCCTGTGATTATTTCTACATCCCATTTCAAATGTGAAAAAACATGTTTCACTTTACCTAAGGATTGATTGTTTAGATATAGAGGCATCGATACACCCGCCTGATAACTTTCAACCAAATCTTCAACTGGTTTTTCTTCTTCTATAGAAGGGAACATCCATAAATTAGCCAATAGTCCCTCAGAGGGGCGTTGCTGTACTAAAAAACGCCCATCATTACTTTGGATAATTGCTGTAACTAAATATTTTTGTTTCGTTTTTAACTTTTTAGATTTGAACGGATACTTTTCAATATCGTTTTCAGCATAGGCACGACAGTATTTTTGCACTGGACACATATCACACTTAGGGTTCTTTGGCGTACATATCGTAGCACCCAAATCCATTAATGCCTGATTAAATGCACCTGGTTTATCCTGAGAAATCGTTTGATTGACTGCTTGCTCGAACACTTTACGTGTCTTTGCCTTAGATATATCATCATCAATGCGCATTAATCGTGAATAAACACGGTAAACGTTGCCGTCAACTGCAGCTTCAGGTTGATTGTAGGCAATGCTTAATATTGCGCCAGCAGTATATGGACCGACACCTTTCAAAGATAAAATAGCTTCTTTAGATTGAGGAACTACCCCATCATAAGCTTCTGTTACTTCGCGTATTGCCGTTTGCAAATTCCGAACGCGGGAATAGTATCCTAAACCTTCCCAAGCTTTTAAAATTTGTTCTTCTGGTGCATAAGCAAAGTCTTTCATTGTTGGAAATAATGACATGAAACGTTCGAAATAAGGAATCACTGTATCCACTTGTGTTTGCTGTAACATAATCTCAGATACCCAAACCCTATACGCTTCAGTATTTTCACGCCAGGGTAACTCTCTTTTTTCACGTTCATACCACTCGACAAGTACTTCTGAAAACTGCTCTTTTTCTATTTCACTCCATTTTGCCATCAAAATCTTAGAGACTCCTTTTTGATACATCAGCCATAACGCTGTATAATAAGATTAAGCGTAACTTAATTATGCCTGACACACTAATCAATCATTGTTATCCTCTATTATTATAACGACTAATAACTCTGATTACTAGGAGGAAATCTATTGGACTCAGCAACACATTTAGCTATGGGCGTTGCGATTGGTGGACTAGCGACAGTTGACCCCACTTTCCAATCAGCTGATGTAAGTATGATTGGATTAATGGGCGCCATGATAATATCGCAACAAGCACCTGATATTGATACTGTCTTAAAATTAAAAGGCAATGGTATCTACATTCGAAATCACCGTGGGATTACCCATTCTTTACCTTTTCTGTTTATATGGCCTGCGCTCATTACGATTGTTTTTGGTTATTTATTTAACCTAAACATGACTCATCTCTTTTTATGGAGCTTTTTTGCAGTGTTTTTGCATGTTTTTGTAGATATTTTCAATTCATATGGTACACAAGCATTAAGACCCATCACAAAAACTTGGATTGGGCTTGGTTTTATCAATACGTTTGATTGGTTCATTTTTGGAACACATGTCATCGCTATTGCTCTATGGTTAATATACAAACAACCTTTACTAATTTTCGGTACTCTTTACTTGATTCTTGCCGTCTATTATATTATTCGTTATTTAATCCAGCGAAGTGTCAAGCGTTCTGTTACTCGCCTTCTAGACGACGAGGTTGAACAAATCATCATCGCTTCAACTTCACGTTTCTTTCAGTGGCGTGTCGCTGTTACAACTAAAAATAAATATTATGTCGCTCGTGCCTATCGCACGCAAGTAATGTTTTTAGAAAGTTTTGATCGTATCCCCTTACCCAAAGAAGATCCAATCATACTTAATGCTCTTAAAGATGAAAATGTTAAATCGTTCCTGTCTTTTTCAAAAGTTTACCGTTGGCATCTCGAACGTTTGCCAGATAATGGCTTTTTGGTTGTTTTTACAGACCTTCGTTATCGCAGCAATGGCCATTATCCATTTGTAGCTGTTGTTAAACTCGATAGCACCTTGAAAATTCACTCTTCTTATACTGGTTGGATTTTCACTGAAGGTAAATTACAGAAAAAACTTTTCTTGGATGAACAATACTTATAGTTATAAAAAAGGACTGTTGCTTTTAATAAGCGACAGTCCTTTTGCATTCAATATTCTTCTTGCGCTGCTAAAAAGTTTTGGATATCCTCATAACGGAAACCTTTTTGCATCAAACCTTTAACAATTTTACTCTTTCGTTCATAACCTTTGTACTTACTGAACTTTCTTTCGAACTTTTCATACTGTAATTTAAGCGCATCTTCTTCTTCTTCGTCAGATACAAACTCTTGCAACACAGCGTCCATAATATCTTTGTTATTAAAGTAACCTTTTGTCATAACAGTTGTTTGTAATTTTTGTTTCAACTTAACCTGAGAGACATTATGCTGCGTTCGTGCGGCTTTAGTTAACACCTTGTATAGATGTTCATCCTGTAATTCATCCGTAAAGTACTCCAATGCTTCTTCTGTATCGTTCTCCCCAATACCTTTTTGACGTAACTCGCGTTTAATTGTTTGTGGTCCCTTAAGGGTTGTATTAACCATCGTACGACAAAACATTTTTGCAAAGGCATTATCATCAACAAATTTATTCTCTCTTAGATACAACATTGCTGCATCAATGGCATCTTCTTCATATTCCTTTTTTTGCAAATCTTCAATAACTTCTTTTTCTGATCGTACACGTGCCCCTAAATAAACCAACGCGCGGTTAATTGCTTTTCGATGGGTTTCATGATCCGTCAGCTGCTCTAATAATTCATCGGTCACTTCCATCCCTTTTGCTAAACCAAACTCTGTTAAGACAGCAATATCAACCCCACAGGCAAATGCTTCATCTATATATATATTAAAACGTTGCTCGTTCTTTTTTTGAACTTCTATTTTTGTAATTTTTTTCAAGTCATTCTTCCTTCCATCTAGCATATTTTGCGTTACAATTAACCTATAGAAACTTTGGAGGTGTAAATTAATGAATATTTTAATCAGCGGTGGTACCGGAATGATCGGTGAAAAACTAACACGATTATTAACCGAACAAAAACATCAGGTGTATATTCTCACACGACACCCTCAACAAACAGAGTCTACATACATTCATTTTATCACATGGCAGCCACCATCTTATCAAAAGGTTTTACAACAGCTTCAAGAAAATAACATCGTAATTGATGTTATCTATAATTTAAGCGGTGCACCTATTGGGCCTCGACGTTGGACCAGCGCCGTCAAAAAAGAAATACGCAACAGTCGTATTGACAGTACAAAGGCTTTAGTTGAACTTGTCCATCATTTAGAACACAAACCTTCTGTTTGGGTTAACGCAAGTGCTATCGGCGGTTACGAGCCTTCTTCAACCGTTTATGATGATACAAAAGATTACCCGTATGCTAAAGATTTTCTCGGTTCCGTTGTAAAAGATTGGGAGCAAGCAACAGCCCCTCTTTCTCAATATGATATTCGTGTCATTTATAGCCGATTCGGCCTTATCCTTGACTCCGATAAAGGAGCTTTTCCACCTTTGCTCAAGAGTTCAAAGCTTGGTGCTGGCGGCAAAATAGCAGATGGTAATCAATGGTATTCGTGGATACATATTGATGACTGTATCAAGGCATTAGCGTTCGTTGTTACAGTAGAAGCTTTTGCTGGCGTAGTGAATTTCACGTCAATAGATGCGGTTCGTCAACATGAATTCGCCAAAGAGCTAGGTGATATTTTACATCGTCCGACTTTTATACCTGTACCACGCTTTGCAATTAACACTGTTTTTGGTGAATCGGCGATGCTTGTTACAAAAGGGCAGCATGCGGTGCCAACAAAATTAACACAAAATGGGTTTATATTTAAATACCCTACGTTACGTCAAGCACTGATAGATTTGACTAACAAATAAAAGAGTTCAAAAAAACAACCACAAAAGTGGTTGTTTTTCATTTATTTATTTTTAGTGATACGCGAACGTATCCATCCAATGACCGCTGGTAATATTGACACAAATATAATCGCTAAAATTACGGTTGAAAAATTATCACGAACAAATGGAATGTTTCCAAAGAAATAACCTGCATATGTAAACAATCCAACCCAAATGAATGCGCCAATTACATTGTACATAAAGAATTTGCGGTAAGACATGTGCGAAGCCCCTGCAACAAACGGTGCAAATGTTCTAATAAACGGCATAAAACGTGCAATGATAATCGTCTTACCCCCATGTTTCTCAAAAAAGCCATTTGCAATTGCAATTCGTTCTTCACTAATAACTTTGCTGAGCCAACTTCCTTTAGGTATTGAAATACCTAACCACTTACCGATATGATAATTTACTGTATCACCGATGACTGCTGCTACAAAGAATGTAATAGCAAGCGTCGTTAAATTAAACGATCCCAATGCTGCAAGTGCACCACCCGCAAATAATAACGAATCACCTGGTAAGAAAGGAAAAATAACCAATCCTGTTTCAACAAAAACAATGGCGAATAGAATTACATAAGACCAAACGCCAAACATATTAATGATTTCAACAAGATGCTTATCGATGTGTATAATAAAGCTAATAATATTCTGTATGATAGTCATTTAATCGCTCACTTTCATGATTTAATTACTGCTAAATCATAGCACATTTTAACCTTATAAATAAAGTTATAACTGTTTCTGAGCATCATCACTTGGCTTTTCTTCTATCTTTTCGCTATTTTCGTTCACATGATCGTGATATTCAATTTCATTCGCTGGTAACAAACGACGTTTACTGATCAATAACATTAATTGAATCATCGTGAATGCAACAGAACTACTCTTACGGAAAGCTATATAGCGCGGACGCCATTCCTTCACATATTTATTTTTATAGTTACGCAATCCTTGAAAACCATAAAAATCTTGACTGAAACGGTAAATTAAACCAGCAATTCGCTCACTAGCAAACGCATAACGACTTTCACCTACATTGGACAACGGTGACATTCCTAAATTAAATTCTTGATACCCATTTTCTTTCGACCAAATATATAAATTAACAAACAAGAAATCCATAATACCAGAAGGTGCTTTATGAGACTGACGCATTAAATCAATCGAAATTAACTCATCTGTATTAGACGGCATTATTGTTGCAAAGGCGATTATTTCGCTCTCTTTGTTTTTTACAACAGCAACACCCGCTTCGCGTATATAACTTTCATCAAAGAAACCTAATGAGAACCCTTTTTCTAAACGAGATCCCAACCAATCATCAGAAACAGCTTTGAGTTGCTGCATCATTTCAAGAGTAAATGGTGGTTGGACGACTTCAAAAACAAATTCTTCACGCTCTAATTTATTAATAGCCGCACGTAACCCTTTTTTCTTTTTACCTGAAAGTGTAAATTCTTGAACATCAACATAACCTTGTTCACCAATTTTCATGAAATCAAACCCGTGTTCATGTAACATGGTAATCATCGATTCATCAATTTCATAAAAAACAGGTCGGAAACCGAACAAATCTGCTCGTTCCATCAATTCTTCAACTGCTGATTGTGTATAGGAAAGATCTCCGATTGGATTTCCCATAATCACCATTTTATCAGCGTATGTTCGATAGAGGAACATCAGCTTGTCGTCTTTTGACCAAAAAATATTTTTATCGCGTAAATGAACCAAATGAGAAATATCATTTCCGCCATACTTCTTCAAATGACGCTCAACTTTTTGACGATTATAAGGCGACCCTAGACTATCTGTCGTATAGCTGGTGTATACATACAATAATGCTAACACAAGGATACCGAGCAGGATTCCTACAATTCCTAAAAACCAAATTTGCTGAGATTTTATCACTAACCAATCGGGTACAAAATGCGGATTTTTAATTGATGGACGATTATAGATACCAATCCAAATATATAATATAATCGCACTCACAAAGATAACAGTATCAATAATCGCACGACTCCACGTATAGACAAACTTCACACGGTAAAATTCTTTACGCGCCAATATCAAACAAATCAGCACAATCGAAAGAATAACCGTTTGTTTAACTGAAACACCCCTTACGAGTGTATTAGTTATCGCTGCAACTAACACGATTAACGTAACTAAATACATTTTTTTCGTTTTCCGTTCAATCCCACGACCTAAACCAATTAATATAAAGCCGTAGGTAACCGAAGTTAGTTGGGATAAAAAGACAAAACCGTAAGACCTAAAGTCAGAGACAATCTTAAAATGATCGCCGGCATATGGTAACGTAGATGTTACAATCAGGATCAGACCTGCTAAGTAGACAAAAACAACCAGTCCCATATGGGCTGTTTTGCGAAGCCCTGCAGCAGGAATACCTTCAAAAAAGGCATTTAATTTTCTGAGCCCACGAACAAGTAGCATTATCAATGAAATGAAGAATGGTACAAAGTAATAAGCGATTCGGTAAAATAATACCCAAGCTACTGCCATCTCACTGTTGATTCCTAATGCACTCATCCCTAAAATCATCACAAGGTCAAAGGAACCCAACGCTCCCGGAATCAATGAGGCCATCCCAATAATTGAAGCTATTACAAATACAGGGAATAATTTAATGACATCAACCGGTTCATTCAATAACCAACCAATTGCAACAAACGCTCCTGCTGCTGCAAACCATTCCATCGTAGATGCTAAAATTAGCACTACTTTTTTATTGGTCGTTAAGTCACTGAAAAATCCATATTTTTTGGTACTTGTGATAATCCATAAAATTGGAAAATACAAACCTGCCCCTAAGAGCCATGGCCAATAATGGATAAAATGATTTGCATACCCTGGGATTAAGAATGCTCCTAAAATAGCGATAGACAAAACTGATAACCCAGATAGTAAAAACATTCCTATCTTTGATAATGCAAACAATAAATCTTTTTTCTTCACTTGTTCATCGCCATAAAACATCAAACGAATTGATGCCCCAACGACGCCTCCCATGCCTCCAATATTTGCAAACGTATTTGCAATCCAACCAGCTTGAATAATTCGCCACTTAGAAAATTTATGAGGCAATAACGCCACTAATACAAAATCATAGAGAATCATCGGTATTAAAGCGACTGATCCTATCAATAAAATTAATAATATTGTACTTGGAGATTGTGCAACCATATAAGATTTAAGTAATGGAAAATTAATATTTCGCCCTTCAGATATCAGAACAAAAGAAAGGATGGCCACAATTAGGCCAATAAAAACTAGACGAACAATGCCACTATTTTTTTGTAAATAAGTAATGATTTGCGATAAGCGTTGCTTCATATATTCAGACTCCCAACTTTTTTTGCGTATATAGTTTATTCTATCTGTTTTAGTGATAAATTACCACTGCATCTCAACTTACATTTTTGTCATATTGTTACAATACCCGAACATCAAAAAAAAGCATCAAATTGAGAAACGTTTCCATTCTCAACTCGATACTTTTCTTATTCATTGTTTTTTAATTTTCGTTAGGGTCTAAACGATAGTTCTTTTTACGTTGTAAGTGAAGCACAGCAATTAACAATGCGTTGAATACGATCACTATACCGACCATAACGCCCATTGTTTGCCAGAAAACACCATTTGATAAACCACTCGTCATCGCCTGACGATAACCGTTAACGGCATATGTCATTGGCATGAATGGGTGCATTGCTTGGAAGAAGCCATTTGTTAATGGTAATGGGAACGTTCCGGCACTTGCACCTAATTGAATAACAAGTAAGACCATCGCAATAAAGCGACCTGGGTTACCTAATGTAATTGCTAGGAATGCTACAATCGACATGTAAGCTAATGATGTAAACACTGTAATCATAACGAACTGCCCGACATGATCGACTTCCAATCCTAAGAATAGCAACATGATAACATCTAGCAATAATGCTTGAGCTACTGCATGTACGACTAATACACTAAATTTACTGAACCACCATGATACGGCTGTTTTTGGATACGCAACAGGTACTTCGATTGGGAAGATAACGTTGAATGTCAACGCCCCAACAAAAAGTGCTAATGCGATTACATATGGTGCTAAACCGTGACCGTAATTTGGTACTTTACTAATTTCTGTGTGATTTAAATCTGTTGGTTTTGAAATCATTTTTGCGTTTGCTGGGTTAAGATTTGTATCGGAAACTTTTGTTGAAGCATCACCTAATGTGTCACCTAATTTGATTGTTCCATCCGATACTTTTGTTAAACCATCAGTTAATTTATTTGAACCATCTGCTAATTGTGTGGCACCGTCGTGTAATTTACCAGCACCGTCATTTAATTGACCCACACCTGAAGCAAGTTCTGGTGTTTTCTCTGCTAATTGATTTGTACCAGTTGCTAATTGTGAAGCACCTGATTGTAATTGACCTGAGTTTGCAGCAAGTTTTGAAGCCCCACCATTTAAAGTAGACACTCCGTTACCTAAAGTACCAACTCCTGCTGTGTAAGTAGATAAACCATTGTTTAATGTTTGAGAACCGTCAGCAGCACTGTTAATACCAGTCGCTAATTGACCGACACCCGCATTTGCTTTAGATGCACCATCTGCTAGTTTTTGACTGGCAGCAGACGCACTATTGATTGCTCCTGTTAAAGTTGGTGCACTCGCTTGTAATTGTTCTGCACCCGCTTGAAGTTTTTCACTTCCAGCTTCAGCTAAACCAAGACCATCTGCAACAGTACGAGCACCAGGAGCTGCTTCTTCTCTAAGTTTTGTATAGCCACTAATTGCTTGAACAGCACCAGGGTTAACCTTATTGATACCCTCATTTAACTTGGCAACATTTTCTTTCAATGTATCTAACTGTCCAAGTGCGGTTTGTGCTGCACTTAGTTGCGTTGCTACATTTTGAAGACTTGTTTGAGTTGCTTTTAGTAAAGCACCTTGTTGCTCGCCTTTTTCTTTAGCACCCGCTTGTAATGCTCCTAAAATATCTGCTTTTTGAGCATCTGTCATATTTTTAAAGGTTTCTGTTTTTTGGACTGCTACTGCCTCTGGAGAAGTAGTCAACGTTCCACCTAAACTTTGTAAATTAGTTTTGATATTTTCTAATTCTTTTTGAATACCATCAGTTGAAATACCCGCATTTTGACCATTCAAAGCGGAATTGAGAGCATTCATATTTTTTTGTACACTATTTAAACCATCTGTTAATTGTTTAATTTGTTCATCTTTAGGTAAACCTTCTAAACCAGTTGCGATTTTCTCACTACCCGCTTGCAATTCACCGAGGTTAGCTGTTAAACTTTTTTGTCCTTCAGCTAACTGGTTAATACCATCTACAAGTTCTGGTGTTTTACCAGCAAGCTGTCCTAAGCCATCACTTAATTGTTTATTACCATCAGCTACAGCACCTACACCATTTTGCAATGCTGA
>NZ_JAFYUW010000039.1:0-3950 GCF_017549435.1 Brochothrix sp. | reverse complement strand
GTGATGACTCAGAAGAGTTTATCCTTCTACACGAAAAAGAAGAATTTAGCTACGTTGAGTATGAGGTATTCGATGAAAACACCGCTGATTCATCTCAAACGATAGTACCAACATCAACCATCGCAGAAACTACAAAAAATAACGCATCGTTACTACCTAAAACAGGTGATAAGCAATCGCCATTGTTGCCACTTTTAGGTATCGCAGTGGTCGCCTCATCACTCGTAATGTTGAGACGCCGCAACAAAAATTAAATAAAAAAAACAGAATCGATTATATCGATTCTGTTTTTTTGCACTTATTTATAAGTAACAAGATGGTATTTTTTCTTACCTTTACGTACAAGTGTAAAACGATCACCAATACGGTCTTCTGCAGCAATGATTGCTGTTGTATCTTGTTGACGCTCACCATTGATGTAAATTGCACCATTTGTTACGTCTTCACGCGCTTGACGTTTACTTGGTTCAATTTTCAAGGCTACAAGCCAATCAACGATATTTAATTCGCTGTTTTTATCACCTTCAAACGATGGCACATCTTTAAAACCAACTTCAATTTCATCTGCTGTTAGGCCTTTAATATCGCCACTAAATAACGCTGCTGATATTTTGATTGCTTGATCTAACGCTGCTTGACTATGAACGAAGGTTGTCATTTCACTTGCTAATGTTTTTTGTGCTGCACGTAGATGTGGTTCAGTTGCTACTTTTTCAGCCAATGCTGAAATCGTTGCTTCATCCAAAAACGTGAAGTATTTCAAGTATTTAACGACATCACGGTCATCTGTATTTAACCAAAATTGATAAAATTCATACGGTGTTGTTTTTTCTGGGTTTAACCAAATTGCACCACCAGCTGTTTTACCAAATTTTGTTCCATCCGACTTCAGCATTAATGGAATTGTTAAACCAAAGGCTTTCGATTTATCGCCATGCTCTTTACGAATCAATTCAAGACCAGCCGTAATATTACCCCATTGGTCACTTCCACCAATTTGTAAACGACAGTTGTTGTGTTCGTATAGATGATTGTAATCCATTGCTTGTAATATTTGGTAGCTAAACTCTGTAAATGAAATCCCTGTTTCTAAACGATTTGCGACAATGTCTTTGCTTAACATTGTGTTCACGTTGAAACGTTTACCGATATCACGCAAGAAATCCAACACGCTTAAAGACTTCGTCCAATCATAGTTATTAACTAAAATCGCACCATTTTCACCTGAAAAATCAAATAATTTTTCTAATTGGGCACGTAATGATTCCACATTTTGATTAATTTGTTCCATCGATTGTAATTGACGCTCTTCTGCTTTACCACTTGGATCACCAATTGATCCTGTAGCGCCGCCCATTAAGAAAATTGGACGATGTCCTGCGAGTTGGAAACGTCGTAAAATCATAAATGGGATTAAATGCCCGATATGCATGCTATCTCCTGTTGGATCCATACCACAATACAATGAAATGCTTTCTTTTTCAGTTAATTCTTTCAAACCAGCTGCATCTGTTTGTTGGTATATCGCGTCGCGCCATTCTAATTCTTCAATAATATTCATTTTTTTCCATCTCCTTTTTTTCTTCATAGACACAAAAAAGCCCCTCCGCTTCTATAAGAAACGAAGGGACGATATTCACCGTGGTACCACCCTATTTTAATAACCCCAAAAGGTTACTGCTTGTATAGTTAACGGTATGACCCGTTGTACATTGCTGTACAAATGCTCCAGAGTGTAATTCAATCACCTTATATAGACTTGTTCGCAGCGACCACAAGCTCTCTCAACTAGTGATAAGGGATTTACTTCGTTCCTTCTTTGCATATATTCATGAAGTTGTTAAATACAATACTAGTGGGTAACAACCCATTTGTCAATGTTAATATCCTAAATACGGTTCTAACCTTTTTAAAACGTAAAAAAAGCGTTGGTAGCAATTAGCCACCAACACTTTATCTTATTCTTTATTTTGCTGCGTTAAATACGTCGTTTGCTTTTGACCAATCAACAACGTTGTAAAACGCTTTGATGTATTCAGGACGACGGTTTTGGTAGTTAAGGTAATAAGCATGTTCCCAAACATCAATGCCAACGACAGGTGTTTTACCATCTGTTAATGGAGAATCTTGGTTAGCTGTAGAAGTAATTTCAAGCTCACCGTTTGATAATACTAACCATGCCCAACCAGAACCAAAGCGGCCAGTTGCAGCTGCTGTGAATTTTTCTTGGAAGGCTTCGAATGAACCGAATTTAGCATCGATTGCTTCAGCTAATTCGCCAACTGGTTTTCCCCCACCGTTTGGTGAAATTGAAGTCCAGAAGAATGAATGATTGGCATGTCCGCCACCACTGTTGCGTACAGCAGCTTTGATATCTTCAGGAACGCTTGCTAAATCTGCTACCAATTCTTCAATTGATTTTGATGCTAAATCAGCATGTCCTTCCAAAGCTTTGTTAACGTTTGTTACATATGTTTGATGGTGTTTAGAATGGTGGATTTCCATTGTTTTCGCATCAATGTGTGGCTCTAGAGCCGAATATTCGTAAGGTAATTCTGGTAATGTATAAGTCATGATCTGTTTTCCCCCTTGAATCTATTTTTGTTTTATTACTCTCTCAAAGATACCACAGATAATGATGAAATTCACGCGATTGGTTTGGAATTTACTCTTTTCAATGATAGCGTTTCAAAAGAAATGCTTGCCCTATTCCACCTGCACCTGCCGCAGCAACAACAGCTTGTTCAATATTTTTTTCCGCTATAAAAGTATTAAAGGTATGCGCAACTGATATAATTCCAGAAGCAGCGTAAGGATGACCATAGGCTAAAGCACCTCCATCAGGATTCAATTGACTGTCACTCACCCCTAAAGCCTCTTGAAAAGCGACTATTTTAGTCGCATACGCTTCAACGATGTCGAATCGGTCAATGTCCTTCGCTTGTAGGTTATTTTCTTCTAAGAGCCTTTGAGTGGCTGTTATTGCTGCAACTGGTACATCATAGGGTGAAACAGTCGTTGTCGCTGTTGCAACAACTTCTAACACTGGTTGAAGATCATGCTCTAATGCAAAATTTTCAGAAACAACTGTCAATAAAGCTGCACCATCCGAAAACCTGCTACTTGTAGCTGGATTCACGCTATTTGTCTGTTTAGCTAATACTCTTTCTAACACTTTTAAATCAGCACGCTCTAAAAATTCATCTGTTTCATTATTGTAAATAGTTTTTTTGTGAACAAGACTTGCCAATGCCCGTTCATAACTCATCCTTGTTTTAGCTGTGATTAAGTCTGGCTTCATTGCAGAACGTTTTTGTTGAAGCATTGCCGTTTCTATCATATCAGGATCCCCTATTTCTTCTGGTGAAAATTGTGCGCGTGTTGGATAAGGCGATGTTGAGAGTGATTCTGTCCCACCAATTAATAACGAGTCGGCGAGGCCAGATTGAATGTAACTCATTCCCACTTTCAACGCAGTGAGCCCTGCAATACATTGGCTATCAATCGTTAAGCCAGGGCAATCCAGGCCTGCATTTAATGCTGAAAAACGGGCAACATTTCCCCCGTGCCCCACAATATTACCTAAAATCACCTCATCTACCTGTGCTAATTTAGCAACATGCTTTTGCAGCAAGGGGGTGATTAATATCCGCTCATCTAAATTACGATGAATACCGCCTTGTTTACCAATCGCCGTTCGACTGACTTCAACAATGACTACTCGGTTCATGGATACCCTCCTCTTTCATTTTTTGACGATCAATTTTGCCAGTTATCGTATGTGGTAATTCAGCTACATGTACAAATAATCGTGGGCGTTCATGTGCCTTAAGCTGATGTCGACACAATTGTCGTAATGTTTTTTTCGTTGCTCGCCCTGTGTAATACGCAACAACAATTTCGCCCCAATAGGCATCGTTTTGTCCGATGACCACAACTTCATCTAAATT
>NZ_JAFYUW010000038.1:0-2646 GCF_017549435.1 Brochothrix sp. | reverse complement strand
TGTATGAAGCAGGATTAGGAAGCACAGCAATTGCTAAAATACTCACCAAAAATAAAGAGCTTCCTCCTCTAGAGTATCGACAAGCACAATTGGGCAAAAGCTATAACCCCCAAAAACCCTGGGATGCAAACTCGGTCCTTTTAATATTAAAAAATCGGACATATGTCGGAGACATGGTGCAAGGGATATATGAGTGTTCCCAGTTCCATCGCACACCTTCTAAAATAAAGCCAAAAGAAGAGTGGATTATCACGCCAAACAGTCACGAAGCTTTAGTGGACCGACAGGTTTGGGAAAGAGTGCAACAAACAATAAAAAAAAATCACACTGCATCAGGTTCGTGTGATTCAAATCTGTTTTTTGGATTGATAAAATGCGGTCAATGCGGAGGCACAATGTCATATTCTTTTGCCAAGGGAAAGGAAAACTATTGTTGCAGGCAATATAGAAGATGGGGGCTAAAGGGTTGCTCAAGTCATTACACAGAAAAGAAACAGCTTGCACAAATAGTCTTCAATGATATTAAAAATTGTGCATTTGCGGCGGCGTCAAAATATAGACGCTTTCTTGCTTTGCTAAAAAAACATTATGATTTACAAAACAGAATTCCTGACGATTTATCAAATAATCTTGCTGAACTGCAACAGCGTTCTAACCAAATTGATGAAATTATTCGAAATCTTTATGAAGACAAAATCAACAAAATCATTACTCCAAAGAGGTTTAGCACGTTACTAAAAGAATTTGAAAGAGAACAGTTCCTTGTAAATACTAAAATAAAGGAAATAATACATAACATTGATGAAATCAGCAATAAGGACTTTAATCCCGAAAAATGGCTTAAATTAATTGCAAAATTTGATACCTTAGTGTCGCCCACAGAACTAACCAGAGAAATATTATCCCAGCTCATTGAAAAAATTGTTATTAATGAGGATACCGAGAATGGTAATAAGAATGTAGAAGTAATCATTTATTATAAGCATGTGGGGACAATTGATAAATCCGCTCTAAAAAAACTGTTATAATATCTGGTTTCCGCCGGTTTGAGTACTCAGGTGCATACTCTGCTTTATCAAATTATGCATCCTTGTATGCACAAAATAGCCCTTGGGCACAAAAAGCATCTAAAGCTGCGTATGCAAATGCAGTAGTTGGAAAGTGAGGTGTAAAAGATGTATTATTTACTAAATTTCGTTCCTTCTATACTGTATATAATAGATTCAATTGTGCCTATAAAAATAGATTTTGGTGTGTTTGCTATTACATATTTGTTTGCTCAACCATTATATTTATTAATTGTAAATATACCTTTTGTCTGCAAAAAGTCAATATCGTGTGTTGCTAGTATGATATATATGTTTTCAGTTATTATATTCAATGTACTATATACTATAATCATACACAAAATTCAAACAGGATATTTTATTGGGGATGTTCCGGAAGGAATATACTACTTAATGATTGGAGTACCAGCTTTAATAATAATTGTTGGTATGGGAATAATATTTTTAATAAAAAAGTAAACAACAACCAATTTTTCACTCAGAGAGGTAGATGTAGGGACACAAGGGGGACACAAGAGAACCGTCCCCTTGTGTTCATATAAACATACATCGCTGGATGTTTTTCCTTACAATTTATGGGGTAACACGTGGGAGGATTATTATCGTAACTTTATGCCCAAAAAATGGTAGACATTACAAAAAAACGAGGTGTATTCATGTCAACTTATTTAAGAATCATAAAAGTTATTAATATTGTATTTATAATTTTTACAATAGTAGCAATTTTCCTAACTTTTATGGAATTCTTTGCTACTGGTGAGCTGCATCCAAATATTACTTTGTATGAATATCAGATAATGCAATATGAAATGTTTTTACTTTCCTTACTTTTTTTCTTCCTTAATATTGTTCTTATTAGTGCATTAAAGCTGTTTCGTGTGAGAGTAGAAAAATTAAACTACATTAATCTCATACTGTCAGGAGTACTGTTGTTTATTAGATTGGTTGTCTATTGCTTCAGCGTAATGTGACAGGACACGGTCCATTTGGGGACGTACATTTTTGGACACAAGGGTGGACACAAGGGGACGGTTCTCTTGTGTTGACAAAAATGGCTTCAAATGGCTTGAAAGAATCATAAAAAAAGGAACTATCCTGACGAATAGTTCCTTTTTTGGTGAGCCATCGCGGATTCGAACCGCGGACACCTTGATTAAAAGTCAAGTGCTCTGCCGACTGAGCTAATGGCCCTCATGGCTGGTATGGCAGGACTCGAACCTACGAAATGCCAGAGTCAAAGTCTGGTGCCTTACCGACTTGGCTACATCCCAACATCCTTTAAATTTTTAAAATATTGGCTGGGATGGAAGGACTCGAACCCTCGAAATGCCGGAACCAGAATCCGGTGCCTTACCAACTTGGCGACATCCCAACATGCTGAACGCTTGAGCGAAAAACCCAAAACAGCAAAAATACGAAAGTTAAATGTGGGGTGGGTAATCGGAGTCGAACCGACGACCTCTAGAGCCACAATCTAGCGCTCTAACCAACTGAGCTATACCCACCATATAAGCAAAAGTGGCGCGCCTGAAGAGATTCGAACTCCTGACCCACTGCTTAGAAGGCAGTTGCTCTATCC
>NZ_JAFYUW010000037.1:0-37510 GCF_017549435.1 Brochothrix sp. | reverse complement strand
TTATTTATTTAGAGTATTTTTGATAAAAGGTTTTTTTACCTTTTTTATTGTTTTTCTTATTGGTGTTTTTACCAGAGATACTGCCGCCACCATATTTAGGCTTATCTTTATCAGCTTTCGGTGAATCACCTTTGCCTTTGAGATTTAGCGGTTTTTTTGAGCGACGACCTTTTGAATACTCACGGCGTTCTGATGTTTTCAACTCGCCTAAGTCCACTACGCTATCATCGCCTTCTTTTACAGCTGAGAAATCAATTTTACGCGCTTCAACGTCTACCTTCTCAACCTTAACCATAATTTCATCACCAATACGATACACTTTACCTGAACGTTCACCAATTAAAGCAAATTGTTGAGGATTGAAGTTAAAGTAATCACCTTTTAGCGCACTGATATGAATTAAGCCTTCAATTGTGTTTTCCAGCGATACGAATAAACCAAAGTTTGTTGCTGAACTGATAACACCTTTGTATACTTCACCAATCTTATCAAGCATAAATTCTGTTTTCTTCAACTCATCTGTTGCACGTTCTGCTTGAATAGCACGACGTTCCATTTTTGAAGTGTGCTCAGCAACTTCTGGTAATTCAGCATTCCAATGTGCCATCGTTGCTTCATCCGTTTGCTTATTAATAAGGTATGAACGAATTAAACGATGAACCATTAAGTCAGGATAACGACGAATTGGTGATGTAAAGTGTGTATAATATTCTGTTGATAAACCAAAATGTCCTAGACTATGAACATCGTAACGTGCTTGTTGCATTGAACGTAACATCACTGTTGATACGACCAATTCTTCTGGTTTACCTTTGACTTTATCTAATACTTCTTGTAAAACACTTGGTTTCAAACCATCTTTAGAATTTTGAACTGTAATTCCAAAATTAGTAATGAACTCAAAGAACGTTTGTAAACGATCTTCTTTTGGTTCCTCATGCACTCGGTAAATGAATGGCACATGCATTTTATTAAAATGCTCAGCTACAGTTTCATTCGCTGCTAGCATAAACTCTTCAATCATTTTCTCACCCACACCACGTGTGCGTAAAACAACATCAGTCGGGTGGCCATTTTCATCAACAATAACGCCAGCTTCACCAATGTCAAAATCGACTGATCCACGAACATCACGACGATGACGGAGACTTTGTGCAATTTTTTCCATTGTTTCAACCATCGGCACTACTTCTTTAAATTGTTCACGAGTAGCTTCATCACGATCGGTTAAAATTTGATTAACGCCTGTGTAAGTCATACGTTCTGTTGTGTTAATCACACTTTCAAAAATTTCATGGCGTACAACAGACCCGTTTTTATCAATTTCCATCACACACGATAGTGTGAAACGATCTTGTTTCGGATTCAATGAACAAATACCATTCGAAAGTCGATGAGGAATCATCGGGATAACACGGTCAACTAGATACACACTTGTACCTCTTTCAGCTGCTTCCGTGTCCAATTCCGAACCTTCAGTTACATAATGGCTAACATCGGCAATATGAACACCTAATTCGTAGTTACCGTTTGGCAATTGTTTGGCACTTACTGCATCATCTAAATCTTTAGCTGATTCACCATCAATTGTAATTAACATCTCTGCTCTTAAATCACGACGCGAACCGATTGTTGCTGGATCGATTTGATCGGGCACACGGTTAGCTTCTTCAATAACCGCATCAGGAAACTCAATGTCGATTTCCAAACCATGAACAATTGATAAAATATCAACGCCTGGATCATTTTTGTGACCAATAACGCTCGTAATATACCCCTTAGCATCTTGATTAGATTCAGGATATTCTTTAATTGTCACAACAACTTTATGTCCTGCAACAGCTTTAACACTACCCTCTTCAATAATTTGAATGCGGAAATTTAATTTTTTATCATCTGGTACAACATAAACGTCACCATTTGTGTCCTCTGTATAAAGACCAACTAAATTTTGTGTGCCGCGTTCAATAATTTTAATAATCACACCTTCTTGGCGAGAATCATTACGTTTCGACTGCATAATTTCAGCCATAACAGTATCGCCATTCATTGCATTATTTGTCATGCGTGGTGGAATAAAAACATCATCTAATGTTTTATCCTCTGGAATAACAAAACCGAAACCTTTTTCATGTGCTTGGAATCGTCCTGTAATATGGTTCATATTTTCTGGAAGACCGTAAAGATTGCGTTTTGTTCGAATTATTTTACCTCGTTCTTCAAGCTGAACAAGTGATTTCACCAATACTTTAAACTCGTCTGCATCACCCATATGTATTCCTTTTTCAATCTCCTCTATCGATACAGCCTTGTCTGATTGTGTCTTTAGAAAAGCGATTACCTCATCCTTGTATTGTGTTTGTGATGACATGCACAACACCTCCTTATCATAGTTGTTAATTGCTCCAATCTAATGTCTCGCTAAACGCAAGTATATCTTCATGCAATTGTTTTCTTTCAATGTCTAA
Organism: Brochothrix sp.; assembly: GCF_017549435.1. Classification (NCBI taxonomy): domain Bacteria; kingdom Bacillati; phylum Bacillota; class Bacilli; order Caryophanales; family Listeriaceae; genus Brochothrix; species Brochothrix sp. Next base: position 35,042 of record NZ_JAFYUW010000037.1, on the reverse strand, counting down.
CGTCAGTATATGGCCCGATTTCGGATACCATTTTAAGCTTTTATCATTTGATTCTACGTGATCATAAATATATTGGGCATTATCGCTGGTAACCATTTTATCTTGCTCACCTTGAGCGACCATAATTGGCGCATAAATCATATCAATATTATCTCTAATTGATTGAATTTCATTCGATAATTGCGTGATGGTTGAAAACGACTCTGAATCGAAGACTGTCATTTCAGCAGCAATTGTTTCAGCATCTTTTCCTTCGTACTGTTTATATTTTTCAGCGAAGCTGCGGAATCCACGTATAATAGGCGAATCACCGTTCACTTCCGACGGAGCAGCCATAGTAATGATACCCTTTACAGGCAAATTATAGCCTAATTTTAATGAAAAAGCGCCGCCTAAGGACAAACCAGCAACAACAATTTCATCAAACCCCTCATCCTTTAAAAATTGGTAACCTTCAAGCACTGAAGACCACCAATCTTCGGGGGTTGTTTCTAACAAGGCTTCAGGTGTACCACCGTGTCCTTTATATAAAGGCGCATAGCTAGTGATGTTTTGATCTTCTAAAAAGCGCCCAAGCATTCTCACATCTGCTGTATTTCCTGTAAAACCATGGAGTAACAGAAAGGCTTTTGGTCCCTTCTTAAAATAAAATGGTTCAGCTTGACGTAATTTCATCGTGATTCACTTCCTTATAAATTTTTCCTATCGCTTATTATTATATTATAAAAAACAAAAAGCACCTGCCTTATGCAGATGCTTGAGCGAATTATCGCCTTGTTTCCGTAGCCAAACAGCCGCACGCGTATCGTTGGGATGAATCTCTTATTGCCAATTATCCAGAAGATACAGTGAAGTCGCCTGTGAAAACAAACAGTTTCTTTGTGTAACCATCTTTGTTTTAATTACTTCACAAAAAAGCTTAATAAAATAACTAGCGCAAAGAATAAGACTGAGAGTACAACCGTTGCACGATGAAGTACAAGTTCAACGCCACGTACTTTCTTTTTACCGAATAATTGCTCTGCTCCACCTGTAAGTGCGCCTGATAAACCGGCATCTTTACTAGGTTGTAAAACAACAGCAGTAACTAATAAAACACATGTGATAATCAATAACACTAATAATACAGTATGCATAATACGTCCTCCAAAAACAAAATATATAATAATAGTATAACATGAAATTAGTACCTGTGCTAGTTTATCACAAAGGTCCCCGATTTATTTTATATCCTCTTTTGGACATTTTATAACATGACTTCAAATGACACATTTCGTAACTTATCATTCGAAAAATCTTGTCCAATCGAAATATAAAAATTCTCCTACTTTTTTTGCTGTTTTAACAGCCGGATTACGCTGTCCTTGTTCATACATTGCATAAGCTGTTCGAGAGACGCCAATTTCATCTGCTACTTCTTGTTGCGTTAAACACTTTCCTTTTCGAAGTTCTATAAGCCATTTTCTCAACTTTCTCCCCTCCTAAGGTCACGTTTTGTGTATCATAAATATAGCCTTTTTCTACCTATATTGTCAAACGTTACCCTTACGGATGAACTATTTATTTTACTAGTCACTCAAAAAAAGAAAACGACAATCATTTTTAGATTTAAATTTTTATATCAAAAAGATTTATAACCAAATCCCTCTATTCGCCTATACATACTATTATTTTACTGTTTATCTTTCTAACTGTATAATAAAAGAAGGACTACACATAAAGTGACGTTGAAACAAGGAGGCAATCCATGGAAATTTTGAAAAGTTTACGACAAACTACAAAACTGCGACAAGTCGATATCGCTAACGCATTGGGAATAGCGCGGACGACTTATGCAATGTATGAGACCGGTCAACGTACTCCAGATAAAGATATGCTTATGAAGTTAGCAAGCTTTTTCGAGGTCTCTGTCGACTATCTAATTGGCTATGAATCCACTCCTATCGAAATGAGTCATTTAGCTGAAAATGACTTACTGGACTGGTACCGTTTATTACCAGAAGCCGATCCAGCTGATTTGCAAAAATTAAAAAAAATCTGGGATATAATAAAAGAAGATTAAAAGATTCTCTCTTAAGCTTAATCATTTCACCACACAAAACACCTACCTTCTTCAGAAAACTAAGTTAAAATTAGCTTATCGTTTAAATTTATGAAGAAGGAGGTGTCTGCACTATGTTCAAATCAACAACTTTATCATCCGCTAATATCGCAGATGCCATTACAGCAACTATTGGTTATGATCAACAAATAGATAGCCATTTATTGAAAATTCAACTCAAAGGAAGCAGTACCAATAATCATCCGTTTTTTGAAGCAATTGTTTTAATTGGGCAACGGATTATTTGTCACTTAGAAAGCTCAATGATTATTCAAGCCTTACGTTCTTGGTTGATGATTGAAAGAGGTTACGACTCAACCATCACACCTTCGCTTCACCTTGATGAAAACAACGAAATATTCGCTACCCTCTAATTGTAATGGTGTGACCTAATACAATCGCCTTACCGTCATCACCATGGCCCACTTCTGACGTTCTGGCCACTGGTAAATCATCCGGAACTGCTGCTAAAATCAAGGACTCGATTAACGTCGTATTTTTTTGATCCAATTCTGTAAATGTTCCTAACACAATCCCTATACAGTCAGTAAAGACACCAAGTTGCTGTAATTGTGCTATATAACTGGCATTGCGTTCATAGCTGCCCGAAAAACCTTCCAAGAGAATGATATTCCCTTTGAATTCTGGCCAAAAAGAAGTCCCAGCTAGCTTCAATAAGCAACGGATATTCCCTCCATACATTTTCCCAACTATTTCCTTAAAATCAGTTAAACCTCTTGTTTCTATAATTGTTTCATGCCCCTCAACAAAATACTCTTTAAAGAAATTTTGCTGTTCCACTGCTTTTGTACCCGCAAGCGTCATTAGTTGAAAATAGTAATTTTTTTGATTCGTTTGCTGTAAGACAGCATTCAATACCGTAGTTAAATCACTCAATCCAACAAAGGGTTTATTTGCTGCTGTAATACGTTCAAAATCGAGAAATGGCAGTATTTGGTTCGCTAAATCTCCACCTGAAATATCAAAAATCAACTTAATTTTTTCATTGTCATACAACTTGTGCAATTCTAAAGCACGTGCTTGAGGCGCTGAAGTTGTTTTTTCGTCTGTTTCTAATAATGTCTCCGCTCTCACAATATTTATGCCTAGCGCTGTTATAAAACCCTCAACGTTTTTTATTTTTTCTTCATAACGTGAGGGTCTCGCATTCGAACACGCAATTAAACCAATACTATCTCCTTTTACTAACATGGTTCAACACCCCTATCTATTATTTACTGTTATCCTATCCTATCATTTCAACTCACTTTTGTAATCCTTGATAAAAAGAGGCACACGCTCTTTATAACGCGTGCCTCAGTCTTAAGACAAATACTCATCTAAGTCGTTACACCTCGCTCATTCAAGATTGCGTATTCTAATACGCGCACCATTATTCGCTCACCGTGCCTATTATATCAGCATTTCTCTTAAGTCTGCTCATTTTCCAGAAAATCATCTGACATAAGTTGTCGAAGGTAAACAATTTTCATCTTGCTTTTTCTATAATCTAAGAGCACACGCTCTTTATAACGTGTGCTCCCCTGATTAATCTTTATCTTTTTTTGCATCTTCCGCCTGCTTAGCTTCGTCTGCTTTTTTGTCTTCTTCTGCCTGCTTAGCTTCTGCTGCTTTTTTGTCTTCTTCTGCCTGCTTAGCTTCTGCTGCTTTTTTATCGTCTTCTGCTTTCTTAGCTTCTGCTGCCTTTTTGTCGTCTTCTGCCTTCTTAGCTTCCGCTGCTTGTTTGTCGTCGTCCGCCTTCTTAGCTTCGTCTGCTTTTTTAGCTTCAACAGCAGCTTCTGCCGCATTTGCTTGTTCGCGTGCTTTTTGCTCTGCTAAAGCAGCCGCTTCTTCACGTGCTTTTTGTTCAGCTAGAGCAGCTTCTTGTTCACGGAGTTTTTCCTCAGCTTCAACTCTAATTTGCTCTTTCTTTTCGTCCATTGCCAATATCGTTTCTATTTTAGCTAATTGCGCCTCATATTTCTTATGTAAATCTTTATTTTTTATCTCTTTAAGTAATTCTTTTGCTTCCTCATAGTTACTGCGACGCTCCGAAAGTCCGACCAAATCTTTTTGCTTAGCAAGTACATCTAGAATCGTCTCATTTGCCGAGGATTGTTTTTGTGCCTCTTCAGTTAATGCTTTTGTTCTTATCATCCATTCATTATCCAAACGCAATTCTGCCAATGCTTTTTCAACCGTTGCAATTGATTCAGGCTTCACGTCATCATCTAAGATAGCATCCGTTACTCTGGCAGTGCTGTCGCCATTAATGACTTCAGTTGTAAAGATGCCATTCAAGCTGCTCTGAATGGTGAACATCGATTCGACCGTACGTAATTTGGTTGCTAATTTCTCTTGAGTACTTTCATTTTTCACTTTCGCTACTTTTAATTGTGCTTCTTTGATTTCATCTTCCTTAAGATCTTTTTTTAAGAAAGCTGGTTCTTCTTCTGAATAAAGTGACGCAATGGCTTGAGTGGCGCTTTTCTCTAATCCTTGTTCACTCTTACTAAACGCCGTGTGCTTTTGCTTTTCTTCTTTGGCTGAAGCGTACTCTTGATATTTTAGAGCACCTACATATATTAAGAATAGTGCAGCCAAAATGCTAACTATTATGATCAGTTGCTTTTTATTTTTACGTTTTTTTTGTTGTTGCTTATCTTCACGATATTCTGACCGACTCGGCATTAGCTTTCCCCCTCTTACAATATATACTTTAAGTATAACAAAAACACTTTAAAATTTCTTAATCAACCTTTTGATACTGTTATTTTTTGTGCTTTTAATTTAAAAACACCTCCCATTAAATTCAACAACGTTGATTTAATAGGAAGTGAGATTTGGTTTGTCATCCTCTAGTCAGTTATTCGACTGTTTTATTACGTTTTTTCTTTAATAATTTTGATAGTGCCTCATACATCAATGGAACAATAACTAATGTTAGAAGTGTTGAACTAATGAGCCCACCAATTACAGTTACTCCCAAACCTTTAGAAATTAAACCACTGCCTTCTGCTCCAATCGCAAGTGGAATTAAAGCGCCAATTGTTGCAATGGCTGTCATTAGGATTGGACGTAAACGCGTTGCCCCTGCTTCAAGAATCGCTTCTCGCATCGGCATTCCTTCATGTTCTTTATGGATAATCCGATCGACGAGTACAATCGCATTCGTGACGACAATACCGATTAACATCAATAATCCAATCATTGTTGACACATCAATTGGTTCTCTAGCAATCAGTAGTGCAACGATAGAACCAATAACAGTCAATGGTAATGAGAAGAGAATTGCAAACGGTGCAAGACCTTCACCGAATGTGATAACAAGGATAAGATAAACAATCGCAATTGCTGCAACCATCGCTAATCCAAGTTGGCTAAAGGCATCTGCCATATCCTCAGTCGCACCACCTGAACTAATATCAATTGATTTAGGTGTCTCTAATTTATCAATTTTCTTTTGTACAGCTGAAGAAGCTTTTGAAATATCTTTATCTGTTATTTTACCTTTAACAGTTGCGAAGACTTTACCTTCACTACGGCTAACAGAGTTAGCTGTTGTGCCATTTTCAACTTTTACAAGCTCTGATAATGCAACTTCTTGACCTGTCGGTGTTTTAATTTTTTCTTTTAAGACATCTTTAAAGTTATCAGGTGCTTTCACACTACTTTGAACTTCAACATCGATGTCTTTATCACCTTTTTTAACTGTTGTTAATACAGTTGCTTGCTTATTAGGGTTGATCGCTTGCCCAATTTGAGCTGTTGATAATCCTAATGCTGAAACTTTATCACCATCAATTTTAAGTGTATGTTCTTCATATGTTTCTGTTAATGAAGAAGTTACATTTTTCATATCTTTTCGTTCATTCATGATTTTTTCAATGTCTTTCACTGTGCCACTAATTTCTTTCTCACTATTACCATAAACGGAATAACTTAACTCACTATTTGAAGTCATAGTGAAATCTTGTGACTTCCATTCACCCGCTTGTTTAAAGCCTTCAATTTGATTAAGTACTTTATCTTTTATTGAATCAAAGTTTTTCACATCATCATCAAATGTTACATACATTAACGAACCATTACCTGATCCGCCCATCATTGGGTTTGCGCCCCCTGTTGAAAGCTGTGTCATTTTAACATCTTTACGATCCATGAAAAGTTTCTCAACTTTTTTAACATCTTTCGCAACATCTGCATCAGTTTGACCTGCTTTTGGTGTGTAAGTAACGTACATTAATTTTTGTTCATCATCAGGCATAAAACTAAAGCCAACGAGTGGTGTTAATGCTAAACTTCCGATTAAAGCCGCTAGTGTAATTAACGATGTAATCCACTTATGGTTAAGTACCCATTTTAGAATACGCGTATAACCAATAGCCATTTTACCGTGTTCTTCGACTTGTTTTTTAACTGGTTTTTGACCATTCAGCTCTTTTTTGAACAATGTATGTGATAGCACTGGAACAATCGTTACCGCAATAATTAATGATCCTACTAAAGCAAAAGCAATGGTTAACGCAAATGGTAAGAATAACTCACCAACCATACCACTCACCAAACCTAGTGGAACGAATACTGCCACAGTTACTAAAGTAGATGACATAATTGGTCGGAACATTTCTAATGTTGCTTCACGAATTAGAGCTTTACCTTTTAATTTTTCATCAGGTAAATGCATTCGACGGTATATATTTTCAACAACAACAATCGAGTCATCAATTACACGACCAATCGCAACCGTCATCGCACCCAGCGTCATCATGTTAAGGGTAATGTCCATTTGTTTAAGAACAATCACACCCATTAATAACGACATCGGGATAGAAACAATTGAAATTATTGTTGAACGGAAGTTACGTAAGAAAATCAAAATAATGATAACTGCGAACAAAGCACCAAATAGGGCTTTATCAACCATTGTTTTAACTGATGCTTCAATTGGTTCACCTTGATCTAAGGTAACATCAATCTTAACATCATAACGATCTTCATATGACTTCACTTTATCCTTAACTGCGTTAACGACATCTACGGTATTAGCGTCTTGTCCCTTAACGACTTGAATTGCAATCGCATCTTGGCCATTTGTACGTGAAATTGATTCAACTTCACCTACTTTTTTGATAGAAGCGATATCTTTTAATTTAACGCTGAGAGGTTCACCTGCCGCAATTGCTGCTGCCGCTTTTTCAGGATCAGGGTTTACAGTTGGAATCTCCACGTTTTCTAACTCTTTAATGGTTGTTGCTTTTCCATCCACCACAACAGATTCTTGTGATTTTTCGAAGTTAAAAATACCTAATGGCATTTTCAAATCGCTTGCTTTTATAACTTGTGCAACCGCGTCTTCAGTCAAACCAAGTTTAGCCATTTTAGCTTGATCATAAGTCAACTTAACTTTATCAACTTGTTGACCAGTAGCTGTTGCAGAACCTACACCATCAATACCTTGAATATCACCTATAATATTATTTTCTACAGTATCAGTTAATTCTGCAATGGATTGATCTTTATTCGATACGCTTAATGCAATAACTGGGAACGCATTGATCGATACTCGGTCAACGACTGGTTTAGTAGTCGTTTCTGGTAATTCTAATTTTTCAATGACTTCCTTAACGCTCTCTTGAGCTTCTTTCATATCCGCTCCATAATTGTATTCAATCTGTAAAGAGGACATGTTTTGATAAGATGTTGACGTTACTGTCTTAACACCTTTTAATGACTCAACTGCATTTTCTACAGGTATCGAAACATCATTTGCAACTTGTTCTGGTGTTGCACCAGGATACGTTGTCGATACTGAGATGATTGGAATCGAAATATCAGGCATTGTTTCCATTTTCATTTTCATACCCGAATATATTCCTGCTCCAGCAATAATAATTGTCATAATCCAAATTGCTAGTTTGTTACGCAAAACAAAATTAACAGTGCTTTTCATAATTTTCTCCTTCTCGTTCTGTTTTCTATCGCCCCAATTTGGCATAGTATCTTTATAATATAGCATTGACATATTGCAATTGCACATAATATGTATGGAACAATTATGCCTTTTAGTCGCATTTTCAAAATTGTTTTCATTCCGTTTTAAAAACCTCCTCCATTAACTGTTGATTTAATTAAAAAAAGACGTATTCCTTTAAAAAGCCTCCTTTTTTCACATTAATAGTTTTTTATAAAAACAGCTTTTATTTTTGTCACAACAAAATCGTTGCCTTTTAGATGAAGTATCTCTACAATAGATATCAATTGCATTTATCACATTAAAAATGATAATTTATTATCATATAGGGTATTTAATTTAAATAGAGACTATACAGACATAGGCGGTGATTTAATTGGACTCAAACACAGTACTATCTTTAGATAACATCACAAAACGTATTAAACGTAAGGACCTTGTAAAAGATGTTAATTTTTCATTGCAAAAAGGCGAAATATTAGGTCTATTAGGTCCAAATGGTTCTGGTAAAACAACAATTATGCGTCAAATTGTAGGCTTAACTTTTCCCACCAGCGGATCGATTGTTGTTTTAGGTGAAACAGTACGACATACAAATCGTGATTATTTGAAACATATTGGAGCAATTATTGAAAATCCTGAATTTTATAATTATATGACTGGGTATCAAAACTTGCAGCAATTCCTTCGTTTATCAGATTACGAGGTGACAACTGATGAACTGGATGCGATTATTGAAAAAGTTCATTTAACAGACAGTATCCATAATAAAGTAAAAACTTATTCATTGGGTATGCGTCAACGTCTTGGTGTTGCCCAAGCTATTTTGCACAATCCATCAGTATTAATTTTAGATGAACCAACTAACGGTTTAGATCCTCAGGGGGTTCGTGAGTTTCGAGAATTATTGAAAGAACTTGCTCAGACTTCAAACGTAGGGATCTTTATCTCAAGTCACCTATTGAATGAAATAGAACAAATTTGTACTCGTCTGTTAGTGTTAGAAAATGGCGTCATTATTAAAGATGAATCACTTGACTCAATGCTAGCAACTACTCAAACTGTTCGTTTAACAACAAATGACAACCACTCAGCCAAATTATCATTAGAAACACTTGATTACGTGTCTGAGATTGTTGGTTCAGAACTGGTCGTTACTTTGAAATCAACTTCTTTAGCAGAAATTATTCGCACGCTTGTTAACGATAATATTGACATCATTACGCTAGAGCATCATCGTGAATCACTTGAAGATAACTTTATTAAATTAACCAACCATAAAGGAGGCCATTGATAATGTATGCTTTAATTCAAAATGAAATTGCAAAATTATGGTATCGAAAATCAACCTTGGTTTTCATTCTCCTTACATTTATTTTCGGTTTTGGTTTTGCTTACCTTAGTAAACGATTTGAAATAGTCCCTGGCGGCGCAGATTATTTTTCTACACTTGGCGGACAAACATCGTTCATCAACTTATTCATTGTTATTGTAGCAAGTACAATTGTTGCAACTGAATTCAGTCAAGGAACGATTAAATTTTTATTAATACGTCCATACAGTCGCACTCAAATTATGCTTTCAAAAATCATCACTACCTTTGTAATGGCTATCGTATTATCTCTCTTATTGTTTGCTTCGTCATACTTAGGAACACTTGTCTTTTTCGACAATGTGGATCTGTTAGCTAATATGAGCAGTACCGTTTCTGTATCAGCAATGGGCTTAGCACTTCGAACAATTAGTGCAAACCTTCTTCTAATGATCTTCTATATTATGATTTCAGTCTTTATCTCAGCTTCGTTTCGTTCGCAAGCCTTGGCAGTCGGACTCGGAACAGCTATTTTATTCTCGTCTAGTATACTGAATGCTATTTCGACCATAGTTATGCAAAAGTATCACTGGTTACGTTGGAACCCTTTCAACACATTGAACATAAAAGAAGCCGTGTTACCAAAAAGCGCTCAGTTTTTAGATTATCAATTATCTGCTACTGAAATGATCATCGCGCTCTGCTGTTACATCGTTCTGTTTTATATCATTTCGCAATTAGTATTCAATCGAAGAGATGTTGCACTCAGTTAATTAAAAACTATGTTATACTGTAATAGAAGTGTTAAAAAAATACGAAAAAAACCGGAGGAGCCTGTCATTGACGGGCTTTTTTTGTCTTGAGGAGGAAATCTATTGACGTTATTATGGCAATTAGCTTTAATTATTTTTGCAACAAAAAGTGCGGGCTACCTTTCACAACGTTTGGGTCAACCACGCGTTTTAGGTGAGATTCTAGTCGGTATTTTAATCGGACCTGCGATACTCGGTTGGATTGAATTTACACATACATTAGAAACTTTCAGTGAATTAGGTGTTATTTTCCTAATGTTCTTTGCTGGTTTAGAAACAAACATGAAAGACCTACGTGACAATAAAAAACCTGCCATCGCAGTTGCTTTAATGGGCATTTTTGTACCCTTTATCGGTGGTTACTTGGTTGGGCATTTTATGGGACTTGGAATGATTGCCTCACTCTTTATCGGTATTGTTTTTTCAGCGACATCGGTTAGTATCTCTGTACAGACGTTCCGTGAATTGAATGTTTTACAAAGTCGTGAGAGCATTACCGTTTTAGGTGCTGCTGTCGTTGATGATATCGTCGTTATGATGGGATTAGCCATCATGCTGAGTTTAACTGTCGCGGATGATGTGAGCCTTTCAATGGTTTTACTTAAACAAGTCATCTTCTTCGTCGTTATTATCGCCTTGAGTTGGAAAGTCGTACCATTCATTACAAAACGCTTTATAAAATCAACACAAGCCTTATTAGTCTTCGGTATTCTACTATGTTTGAGTTATGCTTACTTTGCTGATGCAATGGGCATAAGCAATATTATCGGTGCTTTCATTGCAGGCCTCTCTCTTTCAAGCATGCCTAAAAAAGATGCCTTCGAAGAAGAATTCGCGCCTGCTATCTTCACACTTTTTGTACCGGTGTTCTTTGCAGGAATTGGGCTTTCCGTCAATTTCACTGGACTAGCTGAACATTGGCTACTTGTTATTGTCTTATCTATTGTAGCTATTGCAACTAAATTAATTGGATCAGCAATCGGTGCCCGTTTAACAGGGTTTGATACGCGGGGCTCTTTGATTATCGGTGCTGCCATGATTTCAAGGGGCGAAGTTGCTTTGATAACAGCATCAATCGGACTTTCCGCTGGAATAATTTCACAAGCATATTTCACACCTATTATTATTGCGGTGATTGTAACAACACTTGTTACCCCACCCTTATTAAAACGCCTGATTAAAAAATAATCGGTTCGTATGCCATAAAAAACCACCTTCACTTAGTGAAGGTGGTTTTTGGATGCTTTAAACTGAAATATTACCCTCGCTATCAGCTGATTTGAAAATCGCTAAAATACCTTGGATAATACCGATGACCCCTGGAATTCCCGTCCAACAAAAAATAAGAAAGAGAACACCAACGCCAGTTTTTCCAGCATAAAATTTATGCACACCAAAATGTCCTAAAAATAAGGCAAACACAATATACAACACTTTATTGACGTTTTTCATTATCAATCACTCCCTCTTTTTATATCTTAAGAGTATCATGATAATATTATCATTTCAATTCTTAGCGCTTCAATTTAACACGTTGTAATCGTAAAGCATTCAGTACAACAGATACTGAGCTTAAAGCCATCGCAGCTCCAGCTACCCAAGGTGCTAGAAGACCAACGGCCGCAATTGGAATCCCAACGACATTGTACGCTAGTGCGAAAAAGAGATTCTGTTTAATGTTTCTCATAGTGTGACGGCTCATCGCAATCGCATCAACAATTTTCATTAAATCACCTTTTATGATTGTTACATCAGCAGCTTCAATCGCAATATCGGCACCTGTCCCCATTGCAATACCAATATCAGCTGTCGCTAAGGCAGGCGCATCATTGACACCATCTCCAACCATGGCCACATGTTGACCTTTTGCTTTTAATTGGTCAATTACTTGTGCTTTTTCTGCTGGTAGAACACCTGCAAAAACTTCATCAATACCTACTTGTGAAGCGATATAATCCGCTGTACGTTGGTTATCACCTGTTAACATAACAACTTTCAAACCCATGCGGTGTAAGGCTGTAACCGCTTCTTTTGAAGTTGGTTTAATTGTATCGGCTACTGCAATGATACCAGCAATTTTCTGATTAACAGCCACTAACATCGCTGTCTTACCTTGTGTTTCAAATGTTATCAATCTTTCTTCATAGAGCGTTACATCTATTCCAGACTGTTCCATTAATTGACGTGTTCCAATACTAACGTTCTCCCCATTCACTATTCCTGAGATTCCAGATCCTGGTATTGCAGTGAAAGTCTCTGGTTCTGACAGGGAAACACCTTCTGATACTGCCCCCTTCACAATTGCATCGGCAAGTGGATGTTCTGATTTTTGTTCCAATGCTATTGCCAACATTAGCAACTGTTCTCGAGTCACACCTTCAGTTGTAATCACATCTGTTAAGACTGGCTTCCCATTTGTTACAGTCCCTGTTTTATCAACAACGATGACCTCAAGTTTTTGTGTGGCTTCTAAATATTCTCCGCCTTTAAACAAAATACCAAATTCGGCTGCTCGTCCAGATCCTGCCATAATGGATGTCGGAGTTGCTAATCCTAGCGCACAAGGACAAGCGATTACCAACACGGCAATGAATTTTTCTAGTGCTCCTGCAAAATCACCTGGTGCGACACCAAAGTACCAAATTAAAAATGTGGCTAATGCAATCCCCACAACAATCGGTACAAAAACACCTGAGATAACATCCGCCATGCGTTGAATAGGCGCTTTTGAACCTTGTGCCTCTTCCACCACTTTAATAATTTGTGCTAACGTCGTTTCTTTCCCAATTTTGGTTGCTTCTATCTCGAGCGCACCATTCTTATTGAGTGTTGCACCAATAACAGCGTCACCAACTTGCTTACTAACTGGCATACTCTCTCCAGTCAACATTGATTCATCAACTGCTGAATCTCCTGTTCGGACAATACCGTCTACGGGTATTTTTTCACCCGGTTTAACCACTACGATATCTTTGAGACGTATATCTGCCATTGGAACATCGATTAATTTTCCCTCTCGTTTTACAAGGGCACTTTTAGCTTGTAGTCCCATTAACTTTTTAATCGCATCAGAAGAATGTCCTTTTGCTTTTGCTTCAAATAATTTCCCAAGCAATATTAAGGTGATTAAAACAGCACTTGTTTCAAAATATAGCGGTAGATGTGCGGTCCCTATCATATCTAAATGCTTAAATATAGTGTATACACTGTAAAAGTAGGCCGCTGAAGTACCCAAGGCAACCAACACATCCATGTTGGCTGATTTATTACGCAAAGCCTTGTAAGCCCCTACATAAAATTGACTCCCTATGACGAACTGGACTGGCGTTGCTAATATCAATTGAAACCATGGATTCATAAAAAAATCAGGCATCCAGATAAAGGAAGTCCAACTAAAATGTGTAACCATCGTCCAAAGTAGTGGCAAAGATAAAATAGCTGATGTTAAAAAGACAACCTTTTGTTTTTTGATTGCTTCTGCACGATAATCCCGTGCTTTTGTAGTGTTTTCCTCAGGTTCAACAAGTTCGTAGCCAATGCCCTTAATGCGTTCAATCATATCTGTTGGCGTTACTGTTGTTGGAAAGTAATTAACAGTGGCTTGTTCCATCGCTAAGTTAACTGTCGCTTCAATAACCCCTGGCATTTTATTCAATGTTTTTTCAATCTGTTGCGCACAGTTGGCACAAGTCATACCCACTACTATAAAACCAACTGATTCTTGCACAACTTCGTAGCCTGTTTTTTGAATATTACGTACCACTTCAGCTGCACTCACTTCATTTGGATCAAAGTTAATAGTGGCTTGTTCTAATGCCAAGTTAACTGTCGCTTTTTCTATACCTTGCTGTTCCTTCAATCCTTTTTCAATACGATTAGAACAAGTCGCACAAGTCATCCCCTGAATTTGAACTGTTATTGCTTGCAGCATTTCAATCCCTCCTAATTTATATCATACCCACGTTCACTAATAGCCGTTTCAATTTGCGCTAAACCAATTTTAAGTGGATCAAACACGACAGTGACACTTCCGCTTGGTAATTCAACTTCAACAGTAGACACACCCTCTAAACCTTTAACGCTTGATTCGATTGTATTGACACAGTGTTGGCAAGACATACCCGCCACATTTATAATTTCAGTTTTCATTAATAATTCCTCCTTTATGTTTCTAACACTAGATTAACATACCCTATAGGGGTATGCAAGTTATCGAATTAAAAAAGCCCTAACTTCTTTTAAAAGTTAAGGCTTAATCGCTTTGTATCAGCTATAAAGTTCTTTCGAAATTTCTAAATTTAATTCATCAAACAATTCATTGTGCGATGATACCATTCCGCGTTCCTCAGATAAGGGTTCAATATATTGTTTACATCGATTAATAGCATTTGCTGCATCTTGAAAAGTACCTGCAATTAAATTTAACTTACCCTCATAAGATATAATATCACCTACAGCAAAAATACCTGGTACTGATGTTTCACAAAAACCATTACCTTCAATTAATTGATCTTCATTCATCTTAACTTTAGCTTGTTCAATTAAAGCATTGTCAATTTCATAACCATGATTAACAATTACCTCATCAACATCAATAATTTGCTCTCCGTCAGCAGTCTTTAATGAAACACCACAAATGCGACTGTTGCTCTGATCTGAAATGAATGAATCGACAGTTGTATTATAGAGACATTCAACTTTGTTCGTTGCTAATTTAGCAATGTCCGCTTCGTGTGCGGTCAGTTCTTTTTTTCGACACGCAATGTACACTTTTTCGGCATAAGGTTCAATCTCATTTGCCCAGTCAACCGCAGAATGTCCACCACCTGATACTAACACCGTTTTGCCTCTAAAACTTCCAAGTGACTTCACGGTATAATTTAAATTGGTTACTTCAAAACGTTCGGCGCCCTTCACAGCAATCTTTTGTGGTGTGATAATTCCGCTTCCAACTGCAAAAATAACGCTTTTAGAATAATGAATCTCACCAGTTGATGTCGTTATTTCGAATCCTTCTGCTGTTTTCAATACTTGTGTGACTTGTTCTTTCAAAACAACAGTTGGTGCAAAAGTTAACGCTTGGTTCACAATTTGGTCAATAAATTTCCCAGCCGGAATTGGTGGCTGACCACCCACATCCCAAACGATTTTTTCTGGATAAATATGTAATTTCCCACCAAGAGAAGCCTGGTATTCAATGACTTTCGTCTTCATTTTGCGTAACCCAGCATAGAAGGTCGCATACAATCCTGACGGTCCACCACCAATAATAAGTACATCATAAACATCTTTATTTCCCATATTGTAAAACTCCTTCGCATCATTATTTCGATAACAGATTGACAAGCCTTTATAATTACGTTTATTATACACTTAAATGATAATCATTATCAATCATTGTGAAGGAGATAGGAGATCGATATCATGACACGTTTAAATATATCTCAGCTTGACGTTTTTTATGGCAAAAAGAAAACAGTTGAAGCTGTGGATTTAGAAATACCAGATCAGCAAATCACCGCGATTATTGGTCCCAACGGTTGTGGGAAATCAACACTCCTGAAGGCGATTGCTCGAATCATTCCTTATGAACAAGGTAGCATCTTATTAGACGGGAAAGAAATTCATACTCAGGCGTCTTTAGATATCGCTAAAAAACTAGCTATTTTACCGCAGTCCCCCGAAACACCAATTGGGCTAAGTGTGCATGACCTCGTATCTTATGGGCGTTATCCACATCAAAAAAAGGTAAAAGCAACCACTGCTGATAAAGAGGTGATTGACTGGGCGCTTAAAGTGACACAAATCGTCGAATTAAAACATGCCTTAATCGACCAACTTTCTGGCGGACAACGTCAACGCGTATGGATTGCAATGGCCTTAGCTCAAAACACTGATTTTATCGTTCTAGATGAACCAACGACCTATTTAGATATTTCACATCAGTTAGAAGTGTTGGAATTATTGAAAAAGCTCAACATTCAACAACATCGGACGATAATAATGGTACTACATGATTTAAACCAGGCTGCTCGTTATGCTGACTATATTGTCGCAATGAAAGCTGGTAAAATGCTTTACGCTGGTACACCAGCTGAAGTTGTTACACCTGAAAGGCTCAAACATATCTTCAATATCGCTACCGAAATTGATTGGGATACCCATCATGACTGTCCGCGATGTATTTCATACAATCTGATTCAAGAAAAGGGAGAAAACTAATGAAAAACAAACTTATCGTTCTAATTATTACTGCTTTAGCGATCGTATTAGCAGGTTGTGGCACTTCTACTTCAAAAAATTCTGAGGAAAACAAAGACAGTAAACCTAAAACAATTACTTATCAATCTGAAACTGGACCCGTTAAAGTACCCGCTAATCCTAAAAGAATTGTTGTTTTATCAGGTTTTGCTGGCAATGTACTAGCTTTTAATAAAAATGTTGTTGGTGTTGATGCCTGGAGCAAAAAAAATCCTCGCTTTAAAGAACTATTAAAAGATACAAAAGAAGTCAGTGAAGATAATCTCGAAGGTATCATTGCGCTTAAACCTGATCTTATCATCGCGCTTAACACAGTAAAAGATAAAGAAAAATTAGAAAAAATTGCACCTACTGTTCTCTATACATATGGAAAAGTCCCTTATCTTGAACAAACACTTGAAATTGGTAAAGCAATTAATCAAGAAAAAGAAGTAGCTGCTTGGATTAAAGATTTTAAAGCACGTACAAAAGTTTCTGGTGATAAAATTAAAGCACATATTGGTAAAGATGCTACAATTTCTATTCTTGAAAAATATAACAAACAAATTTACGTTTACGGCGATAATTGGGGACGTGGTTCAGAAATAATCTATCAAGAAATGGGCTTAAATATGCCTGAAAGTGTTAAAAAGACAGCATTAAAAGATGGTTATTACGCTGTATCTCCTGAAGAAATTGGCAAATTCATGGGCGATTATGTTATTTTAAGCACAAGTAAAGGTGCAGATAACTCTTTCGAAAAAACAGCTACATTTAAAGAAATTCCAGCAGTGAAAAATAACCATATTATTGAAGTCCAATTAGAAAGTTTTTACTTTAACGATCCTCTAACATTAGATTTCCAATTAAAAACAATTACAGATGGCTTGTTGAAAATGAAATAACATAAACGGAGGTTTTATCAGTGACCGCACATACACATCGCACGCTACGCTTTCTCATTGTTGGTGTGGTTGTTCTACTATTATTTATCGGCGCTTTAGCCTTCGGCGCTACCAACTATTCCTTGTCCTATTTGTGGCAAGGTTTTGTTGATGGTGCTCACCAAAAGGTCATTGTCGCACTTTATGAGTTACGTTTATCACGCAATGTTGCTGCCCTACTCGTAGGTGCTGCATTAGGTGTTTCTGGTTGTATCATGCAAGCCGTCACTCGAAACCCACTCGCTGATCCTGGTTTACTTGGCTTAACAGCCGGGGCTAATGCAGGGCTTTCACTTGCGATTGCTTTTGTTCCATCTTTGCCCTTTTTAGGTGTCATGGGCGCTTCTTTCGTTGGCGCTACAATTGGAGCGCTTTTAGTGCTGAGCATCAGTTCCTCGCAAAGCATCTTTAAAGTTATTCTAGCTGGAGCTGCAATTTCAGCATTGCTAATGGCGATAGCTGATGGGATTATGCTGTTATTTAAAACATCTCAAAGCATCACCATGTGGACTGCAGGCGGACTGATAGGTGTTACATGGAAAGAAGTGCAATTAATTACACCGATTATTTTAGTAACGCTCGTTATTAGTCTCTTTTTATCAAAAAAAGTGGGTTTGATTAGTATGAGTAATGATGTTGGGATTGGATTAGGTCTAAACATTAAACGCACGAAGTTAATTCTCTTCTTATTAACCACCCTATTAACTGGAGCCGCTGTTTCCTTAATAGGCAATATGGCTTTTGTTGGTTTGATTGTTCCGCACATGGCCCGTTTTTTAATTGGAACAAACTATCGTTATCAATTGCCTATGGCCGCCTTAGTCGGTGCAGGAATTTTATTGCTAGCAGATACACTAAGCCGTTCGATCAATCCACCGTTTGAAATTCCTATTGTTGCTATTTTATCAATCCTAGGATTACCATTCTTCCTCTATATCGTTCAACGAGGAGGTGTTGTCAATGATTAACCCTACTACCGCTCAAAGACGGTTACTCTTTGGTTGCTTCGGACTCATTTTACTAGGTAGTTTTCTTGTGGCGCTAACAAGCGAAAGTTCAGCCTTAAGTTTTTCACGTGTGCTCGCCACTTTAATTGGTAAAGGTTCAATGATGGAAAATTTCATTCTATGGGAATTACGTTTACCGCGTATTTTAATTACACTGTTTGCAGGGATGGCATTAGCGCTTTCAGGTGCATTATTACAAACTGTGATTAAAAATGATCTTGCTGACCCTGGAATTATTGGGATTAATGCTGGAGCTGGGGCTGGGATTGCCGTCTTTTTCCTATCCGCACCTTTAGCAGTTGCAAGCCATTCATTCTTATTACCCTTAGCAGGTTGCGTCGGAGCCTGTGTCACGGCAGCGCTTATCTTGTTTTTCTCGAAAAACAAAACATCTGCAATGATTCTTAACGGGATAGGTTTTTCATTTGCCATGTCTGGTATTATGGTTGTACTCATGTCTGCGACACAACGCGAAAAAGTTGATTTTCTTGCAAGCTGGTTAGCTGGTTCTATTTGGGGCACCAGTTGGCTATACACTGGTATCTTATTTGTATTATGTCTCGTGATTATTCCCTTCGTATTGAGCAAATCTCACCAATTAGATTTACTGCGACTCAGCCGAGAAACAATTATTGGTCTCGGTATCCCATTGAAAAAATGGCGTTTAGTATTCATTGGTTGCGCTGTTGTTTTAGCAGGCGTATCTGTTTCAATAACAGGAGGCATCTCCTTTATTGGGTTATTAGGACCACATATTGCTAAAGCACTTGTTGGCGTAAAACACCGCCATTTCTTACCAATGGCATTGTTATTAGGTGGTACACTTTTATTGATTGCTGATAGTATCGCACAGCGTTTAGGTATCCCTGCTGGTATTATTGTTGCCTTGATCGGGGCGCCTTACTTTATTTATCTCTTAATAAAAAAATAACACTCACTACAAAAGAGACTAACTGCTTATCAATTGGCAGTCAGTCTCTTTTGTCACTCATATTGTTATATTGAATGGAGTAAATGTTCAAGTTCACTCAAATTCTTAATTTCGTAAGTTGGTGTGACTTCTAAATTAGGTATCTTATCTTCACGGTTAATCCATGCTGATGCCATACCTATACGTGAAGCTCCTAAAATATCGGTTTTTAAATTATCCCCCACCATTAATGTTTCAGCTATGTTCGCACCCGTTTCTAGCAATAGGTATTCGAACAAACGCTTATCTGGCTTCCCATAACCAAAATCACCTGAGATAATAATTCGATCAAAATAGCCTTTTAATTCCGGTGTAATAGCTAATTTCTCATTTTGTAAACTCGGTGCACCGTTGGTCAACATCACAAGTTGGTAGTTTTTTTGTAATTTTTCTAAAACGCTTAATGTTTCAGGATAAAGAAAAGGCGATTCTCTCCTCACCTCTACAAAGCGTTCTGAGAGCTTTAAGGCATATTCCTTGTCATGGACTGCAAACGAGAGCAAACCTTCGTACCAAGCAGACTGACGATAGTCTGGTGCGATTGCACGCAGCTGTTGGAACTCTGGCGTTGGATCGTCAAATCCTCCCCATAACCCTTCAAATGGATTGATACCAATTTGTTGCGTGTAATCAAATACCGGATAACTTTCATATAAAGCGCGAGCAGCTGCTCGTACTTTTTGTTCGAACAACGTCGCATCTATCTTTTTTTCGATGGCCGCTTCGTGACACGTTCGCTCAAATGCTGTCGCGATACTTTTTTCATCCCATAACAAAGTATCATCTAAATCGAAAACAATCGTTTTAATAGTCATATGATTTGCTCCTTTTGTTTTTTTTAGCATAGCATAATTTAAAAAAGAAACAAAGTTGCAACACTAACTTTATTGAGCCGAATAACCGCCATCTATTACTAATTCCGCTCCTGTAATATACGATGCTTCATCTGACGCTAAAAATAAGGCGGCATTTGCAACTTCGCTTGCAGTCCCTAAACGTTTCAGTGGTGTCGCATTAACCAATTGTTCCATCGCTTCTTTATATTGGCCCAAGTTAGCAGTCATTGGTGTTTCAATCGTACCTGGGAAAATCGTATTAACGCGAATATGTGAGCTAGCAAACTCAACGGCAGCAGCACGAGAAATCGCACGCACTGAACCTTTTGATGCTGAATATTGATTAAAACCTGAACCAATAATCGCCGTGTATGAAGAAATGTTTACAATCGCCCCTTTATTTTCCAGTTTCATCTTCTCCGCAATGTTACGCATTCCTAAAAAAGGACCAAAAGCATTAATTTTATGCATCAATGTCCAATCCTGTTCAGTTATATCTGCAGAACTTTTTTGTGAAGAAATACCTGCATTGTTAATGAGTATATCGATACGGCCATACTCTGAAAGTGTTTTATTCGCGACCTCTTTCCAACTTTCATCAGAAGAAACGTCCAATTTCATCGCATGAACATTATGTATTTCTTCAATCGTCTTAAAATTGGTGGTGTTGATATCAGCTGCAATCACAATTGCACCTTCATCGCTAAAAAGTTGTGCCATCGCAGCGCCCATTCCTGATGCTCCACCTGTAATAATTGCTACTTTATTTTTTAATCGCTCCATTTTTAAAACCCCAGTCACATTATATTTCCAACGTTTAAATGTTGGATTCGATTGCACTTATAATGTAACGCTAAACTTCATTTTTGTCCCTCGCTTATTATTAAAGGATATATACTTGCTTTTACAGGTGAAAATAGCTACTTCGGCTTTATTTTTTATAATCCTGAGTACTCTCCAATCGGAAAATGCCCTTTTAATTGCTCTTTAAAAGTTTTTAGAGCAGGTATTTCAATCATTCCTTTTTTATAAATCATCACAATTTTAGCTTCTCCTTTTGGAATATCAATTGGAATATAGGAAAATTGATGTGTGTTTTTCTTAGCTGATTCAAAAAAAGAATAATCAACACCAAACGTTGCTGCACCTTCACTCAATGCATTCGTAATTGCATTTGTGTTATTTGAACTGAACATTAATTTTGGTGAACCATAACTTCCTAAAACTGCTTCTAAGTACCACATAATAAAATCATCACGGTAGAGCACTAATTGATAACTCATCAATTCTTCCGGCTTTATTTTTTCCACATTTGCATACCGTGTTCCTTTAGGTATAACAGCAACCATTTGTGATACTTGCAACTCTTCAATAACCATCTCTTTTAACTCTGGTAATAGGTCATCATACAGAATGATAATCCCTAAATCGAGTGTGTCATCTTGAATGCCGGCGATAATTTCTTTTGAACTATTTTCATCGATTTGCAAAGAAACCTCTGGGTATTTTTGTTTGAATCGTGAAGCAATTTGTATCAATAGATGCATTGATGTTGGTATTGTACTAAGATGAATCATTCCTGAAATCGTATCAGCGGATAATGCGAGTTCTGTTTTCATCTTTCCGACTGTTTTCGTGATTTCTTTCGCATATTGAATGATGATATGTCCTTCACGGGTTGGAACACAGCCATTTTTAGAACGGTGGAAAATCAAAACACCTAATTCTTTTTCCAAGGCATTAATTGATTGACTAATGGCGGATAACGTAATATTAGCTTCGCGACTAGCATGCGTTAATGAACCTGTATGTGAGACAGCCAGAACATATTCAAACTGTTGTAAGTTCATATTTTCCTCCTTCAGTTTTACTTAAGGTAACTTCATTATAAGTGCATTTTACTAGAACCTATTCACTGTTACAATGATTATGTTATCAAATATAGCAGTAGGAGGTTTTATGATGAAATTATTAAATAAAGTCGCAATCGTCACAGGTGGTGCAAGTGGTATCGGTGAAGCAACTGTTAGACTTTTTGCGGCAGAAGGCGCTACCGTTATCATTGCTGACTTTTCTGATCGTGGCACAGACATCTCTGCTGAACTTAAAGCGGAAGGTCATCGTGTAAGTTTCATAAAAACCGATGTGAGTGATGCTGAGCAAGTTGAAAAAATGGTTGCTGAATGTGTTAACCATTTTGGTGCCATTGATATTCTCTATGCAAATGCTGGCATCGCAGCGGATGCACCGATTACAGAGCTTGGAGTAGACACTTGGAAACGCACAATTGACATCAATTTAACAGGGGTCTTTTTATTCAATAAATTTGTCATTACCCAAATGCTGAACCAACCTCTTGGCGGTGTTATCGTTAATTGTGGATCAATCCACAGCTTTGCTGGTAAAAAAGGGGTCACTGCCTATGCTTCGGCTAAAGGTGGTGTGAAATTATTAACACAAAGCCTAGCCTTAGACTATGCTGATAAAAATATCCGTGTCAATGCGGTCTGTCCTGGTTATATCGATACGCCCCTTATTAAAGGCCGTGACGCTGCTATTACAGAGGCTCTTGTTGCTTTGCATCCCATGGGACGTTTAGGTACACCAGAAGAAGTTGCGAAAGCGGTCTTATTCTTAGCAAGTGACGACTCTTCTTTTGTGACTGGTACCACACTATTAGTTGATGGTGGTTACACTGCTCAATAATACTCAAAAAAAAAGCAGGTAAAAACAATTGTTTTTACCTGCTTTTATATTTTTAGCAATCTCAATAACCCATTTGTAAACTATTATTTTCGTTTATTACGGCGTATTATGAAATATATTACTACAGCAATAACTATTAAGAAGGCAACACCTAGAAAAATATAAAGCATGGTAGGTGTTTCTTTTTCTAACGTAACATCTTTTTCATTCATCGTTGTGGCTTTATCGGCCGAAATACTAAATTCTTTTTTGAATTGCCATTCTTTTCCTGCTGACTCTGCCTTCATGTTGAGTATATAGGTTCCTGCTTCTAATTTTTCACCTTCCAAAGGCACTGCTATATTAAAATTAGAATTCGGTGCCACTTGCAAATTTTCTTTTTTCAAGATAGCTAAGTTATCCTTACTCCCTTTTTTGTTAACAGTCGCATCAATTTTAAGTTTACTGATAATCATCGGCTCACTATTTTGAATATTAGCTACGATAACATTGCGAGCATTTTGTGTTTCTGGGTTCACTTCATTCATATGTAACATTGGTTTTACTTTATTATCATTTTGACGCATTTGAAGAGCTACTACATATGAGTATTCATTTTTAATTGCTACATCATTCTCTTTGTCCTCTTCTTTATTTTTACTCGTATCTTCTTTAAGATAGATACCACCTAAAATAACACCATCAAATTTATCCTTTGGCACTGTAACTTCGATTGTTAAATCTTTTTCTGATTGTGGAGGTACGGTAACTTCTTCCGGAACTTTAGCAACATCCTCCATTGCTATTTTTAATGTATCATCTTTTTTTATCTTGTTAGGCGTATAGTCAATCACACCATTTTTATTTGTTTTAGCAGATTGAATGTGTGGATTAATGACAATCTCTTTATCAGTTGTATTACGAAGTTTAACTTTCAACTTCTGCTTTTCTCCAGGTGTCACTTTTAAATCAAAATATGATTTTTCTTTATCAATTTGATTGTCGGGGATTACTGCATTAACCGAGAAATTCAATTCTGATGCTTTAGAAAAAGTTGTTGGCATGAGACTTAGAAAAAATATAAATGTTATTAAAAAGATAGTCCCTTGTCTTTTTTTCACTTTTAATTTCCCCTCTCTTAACTATATATCGTTACACCCTGCTGTTATTTTTTTATTCTATCTTGTAATTGACCTAGCTTTTCAGTTAATTCATTATATGTTTTTTCATTCTTCAATTTTCTAATTCCTAAACGATATTTTTCAAACGTTTCAGACGGTATTTCTTTGTTTTTGTTCTCACCTGTTAACCAAACGTCCATATTACGTCTAAGTGTATAGCTATCTGATAACTGTTGACTAGCATCAGCCAAACTCATCAATCGCTTTTCTTTCCATTCTGAGTCTGGAAAAACATCCATCGCATTGATGGCTGCTTGAATGCGTTCCTGTGAAGCTACATCCGTTACAACACCTTTTTTAATTAACCGACGCGTCATCCGATCTGCTTTTTGACGATCTTCAATATCTGGCAAGCGTGCTTCTAACTCCCCACGCAATACATCTTCTGATACTTTGTCAACATCTTTACGTAGCTCTTTAACAGACACTGTATTATCAACATAACCACGTTTATCAACAACTGTCCTGACTTTTTTTGCAGTTTCTTCGTTAAAATCACCATGTGATTCCTGTGTGTAATAATAAGCAGCATAGGTTGCTCCACCTACGAGTATTAAACCTAATATTAATTTGATGATGAATGCTCTCATCCTTATCATCCAACCCTTCTGTCTTTAGTGAGGTATTACTTATATTCTAACATATCCCAACGGAACTCACCCCTAATTTCACCAACTTTATACACACAAAATATATGACTTTATGTCTAAATCAGTAGTAAGCTAATAAACGGTAACATTCCTCGAAAGGGTTACCCAACTATTTTTCAAATTAATCCTTTCGTCAAATAAGCGTTGGTCCATTAGCAACTTCCTTTTACGATTATTTCTCCCGCTTATCATTAGTGTATTAGGCAATTAAAAAATAATCCTTTTGGTAGAAACTAAGATATATCGCCTTGCTTTATGATTATTTTTCATTGCTGTTTCCTCTTTAGTTAATTAGTGATTATTTTAATTTTCATACCGCTATTTTATTTAATTGATTGTTGTTTTAATAGTAATATTAGCCTATTACTTGTGTTTTTGATGTTTATTTATAAAAGAGATACTTATGCCTAATGCTATTTTTCAATTCAGTAATCTTCTCGCTATACACAATCAGGATTCTGATATAGAATAAATCTTGTACTTAATTTAAAATAATTCAAAAATCGATACTAAATATTAGTACGGTAAGAAAAGAGGCGACAATTTGGAACAAACACTTAATAAAACACAAGACATTAAGCAAACACAAATTCTGATTGGTTTATTGATGGCAGGATTCATTGGTTTATTTGGAGAAACTGCCCTGAACATCGCATTAAGTCAACTCATGAAAGACTTTTCAATCACTCCTGGAAAGGTACAGTGGCTAAGCACTAGTTATATCTTAGTAATCGGTATTTTAGCCCCATTATCTGGACTACTCCTTCGTTGGGTTTCAACAAGAAAAATCTTACTATCTTCTATCCTTATCTTTATTACTGGGACAATAATCTGTGCAAGTGCACCTTATTTTTCAGTTTTACTTATCGGACGTGTCGTTCAAGGGATCGCAACTGGGATTCTAATCCCGCTTATCTTCAATACCATTTTAATTATTTATCCACCTGAAAAACGTGGAACAGCAATGGGATTTGTTGGCTTAGTAATTAGTTTTGCTCCTGTTATCGGGCCTACTATTTCTGGTTTTTTACTTTCAAGTTTATCATGGCGCTGGATTTTTATTGTCATGCTGCCTTTTCTAGTGATTGCATTTATCGTTTCAGCACTTTACATGAAAAACATTACAACTGTTACACGTCCTAAAATCGATATATTATCAGTACTCTTATCCATTGTTGGTTTTGGTAGCGTGGTCTTCGGCTTCAGTTCAGCTGGCGACAAGGGCTGGGGAAGCTTAGAAGTTGTTGTAACGTTGGCTATCGGTATTATTTCATTAGCCTTCTTCACTCACCGTCAATTAACAATGGAAGTTCCTATTCTTAACTTGCGCGTTTTCAAATATCGCATGTTTTCATTAGGTGTTTTGATGATTGTCCTTTCGTTCGGAATGATTATGGGCGTTATGCTCGTATTGCCACTCTACTTCCTCGATGGACTTTTGTTACCAGCTGCAGCAGTTGGTCTCTACTTATTACCAAGTGGACTAGCAAACGGGGTTTTCTCAGCAATTGCTGGACGCTTATTTGATAGTTTTGGAGCCAAATGGCTGGTGAAAATTGGTGCTACTATTTCTGTACTCGCAATGACAATGTTAGTTTTATCAACAAAAGATAGTTCAGTTGGTTACATTATCACAGCCACTATTTTATTCATGATTGGTGTCCCTTTAACAATGTCTCCTGCTCAGACTAATGCATTAAATCAGTTACCTCATGAAGTTGCTCCTGATGGAACAGCGATTATGAACACGCTTCAACAAATTGCTGGTGCGATTTCAATCGCTCTCACAATGGTCTTTCTTACAGTCGGTAAAAATACATACTTAGCTACTGGCGGAACTGATGCCACTCTAGCGATGGTTAACGGTGCACATTATGTCTTCATCTTTACCCTCGTATTAGCTTTGATTGTCTTTACTCTCTCGATGTTTATTAATACCAAAGCTTATGGTAAATAAAATTTAACGCTTCAAAAGACAAAAACCCCCCTTTGGAAGAAAATTTCCAAAGGGGGTTTTTAGTTTTATTCTGCGGGTTTTAAAGTCCACTCTAATTGTGTTGTATACGTTGCCGCTGTTACATCTTTGGGCACATCTAACGATGCGTTTAAGCCCACTGTGTTTTCAAAACGGCTACCTGTTGCAACTGTTTTATTTTCATCTGTGATGTCTAAAGCTGTACCTGCGGTATTATTTAATGTTGGGTTTAATTTGATGATCATTCCCTGATCACTGAATGTTTTTTCACCTTCTACTGCTGCTTGCTCTTTTACTTGTAAGTCCCATGCTGTTGTCACACCACGGTAATCGTTGATGCCCAATTCATTGGTTGCTGTTTGTTGCACTGTTTGGTCTTTCCCATCTAATGTTACTTTAGCAAATTCAATTTTCGGTAATACGTTTGAGAACGTTAATTCTCCACCTGCTACTGTTACTTCTGCTTCTGTTTGTCCGTCACGAATTTCATCTGCTGATACGCCCATTGCTGACATTCCAACTGTTCCTACTACCATACCTGCTGCGATCATTTTAACTAATTTCATTTTCTATTCCTTCTTTCGTTTTTTATTTTTCATTAATAAACTTGCACTTACTATTAAAATACTGCCCCAAACAAATGTTAAACATCTCTCTTCACCAGTTTGTGGTAGTGAATTTTTCTGTGAACCTAACTTTTGAACGTTACTTTTGTTGCTATATTGATGTTCATTGGTTATTTTTTGAGATTTATTCCCATTATCTTTTTGTTTCGCTAGTGGACCTTCCTCAACAGTAACTGTAACGTCGGTCTGTCCAAGAGAAGTTGCTTGCACAGGGAGTATAAAAAGACTAAAGTGCAAAATAACAATTGTAATACTGCTAAAAAGTTTTTTCATCGGTTTATTCCTCTCCTAAAACCAAGGTCCACTCAATGGTGGATTGGTACTTTTCATCGGCTTGTAAATCGCTGTTTTTAGGAATATCTAGCATAATACCTTGATTAGCTTCCCATTTTATAATCGTTTCATTAGCCGCTTCTACAGATTGTTTCTGTTGATAAATCGGAACATTCTCTAACATTGAATGTTTACCATTTGATTCATCTACATAGGTCATGTAGGGATCCAGTGTTTTATCTCCGGACACTTTAGCATACAGTTGCCAATCGCTTTTAAGTGTCTCTACGCGTGTATCATTTACTTTTAATTGCCAATCGTCACTTAAACGGCCCACTGTCATATTTTTATTCGTTAATGTAATATCATCAAAAACCATTGTTTTATCAGCAGCAAAGGAAATTGTTCCTGTATCAATATCAGCCTCAACGTTATGTTCAAATCGAACTTTATTGCCCGCTGGTAATGTTTGCTCTACAATTATTTTCCCTGGTTGCTTACCTACTTTACTAGTATCTGGGTATTCGCTAAAACTGATGAATTTAATCGTCTGATCCATTGGTTTTAAGAAAAACTCATTCCCAACTTTATCCAGGTCTTGATGTGTTGCCATACGCTTAATTGCGACTGTTTTTTTGGTTAAATGAGCCACCTCAACTGCTTCAAAACGCTCACCATTATAATGGTAATAAATGGCTTGGTCCTCGATGAATCTGTAAGGCATCTTCCATTCTTTTATCCCACTATAGTAATTAATCAACAACTCTGTATCTTCTTTCATCCCGTTATTCGCTACTTTTATCACTGTATCTTTCGTGATAGTCCCTGCAATTGGCAATTTTATAAATTCACTTTTATTTGCAGTCGCAGCTAATTTCGCATGTTTACTTGGTTTTGTTTGATTCAAGATTGGCAGTTGCATATTACCATCAAAAACAGCTATTTCAATGTCATTTCCAATAACACCAGTCACTTTTTGATCAACATTGACCAAACTTAGTTGATTATCATTAACAGTTAATGCGCCAATTTTTTCTCCCTGTGTGTTAGAAAGTTCGATGGCATCTCCCATTGATACTGTGACTGGAACACTAACCTCCACTTTATCATTTGACACTTTACTAGAAACACTTACCTTAACGTTAAAATCACCGATTGCGGTTGTTGTGAATTCATCTGTTAATTTCACTTCGTAATCTGTTGGTGAAATTTCACCAGTACTTAGCGACGTAACATTTTTCACCCAACCATGGAGCATGTCAGTCGTTATTTTAGAACCTAACACCAAATCTTGTGCGACAGGATCCGCTGACAATTCTTCGTATACTTCGAAAGGCACTTCTATAGTCGTTGTTTGTTTATACTCATCTGTTAATTCGATTGTTGCCTTCATAGTACCTATTTTTGATGTGTCGGGTTGTGTTAAAAACTTAGCAGTAACCTTACCTGCACTTTTTTTAACTGTATAGTAGTCTTCTGCTTTAAAAGTATGTTCACTGTTTGATACGAGTCGAGTTACCTCTTTTTTAGCTTCTACTTCTAACTCAGGAGCTGCCTCAGCAAACCCCAACTGATAAGCACCGATTGGTCCCGCTGCTCTTTTTTCAATCTCATCTTCAACTTTCGTCCAAAAAATCAATCTACTGTATGTATGAAGGATATGTGCTTTTGAATAAGTTAGATTTAAACTTGTATTTGAGGGCTCGTTTTTAAGTTTTGTAAAAACTAAGGTATCCAATGTTCCCGGTTTATAAGCAATACTTACCGTATCATCTGTATTAAAACTAATATCACTGATTTCGATGCGTCCTGAAAAGCGTATGGTTGTATTATTTGGTGGATAATAAAATTCAGGCACTGTTTCCATATATGGAATCTTAACTTCTAATGTACTTCCTTTTAGGTACCCTAGCTTTTTACTACTCGTCTTGATGGCATCAATAATGTTATTACGTATACCTGGGATAAGTGAATCTTCTAATTCTCGTGCCTCTAAATAATAAGAGTAGTTAGTACGTGTTTGTGGACGTGTTTTTTCTATATTTGCTTTGGGTACGACTTTTTCAGGTGTTTGTACTTTAGGTAACTCAGCTTGAGGCTCCGCTTCTATTATAGGGTCTTTCGAATCTGCCAGTATTTTCGATGCGCTAATACCTCGATCTACTTCTGCTGCATTAACTGGTATAACTGATGCACCTATACTGATAATACATACTATAGAAGTAAATCGTTTCATTAGTGTCTTCATTTATTTTTCATCCGCCTTTCTTCGTCTTACTTTGATTAAAATCAAGATAATCAACAAAATAAGTACGGCTATAATCCCCATGAGAATATACATTTGTAGGTCGGCGTTATTATCTGTCGGTGATACTGTACTTTTATTGAGATCTTTGACTTTTTTTGCTTCCATTTCAAATGATTTGTTCCATTCTTTTTCAAATCCATCTGCTTTAATATGTAATGTAGCTTCATAACTTCCAGCTTCAAATTCCTTGTTTATCGGCCATTGATAGTCGAACGTTGTATTTGGTGCAAATTTTAACTGAGCTATTTCTTTGGAGTAGTATGTCTTGTTGGAGTTTTTTTGTTTGATGTGGATAGACATTGTTATATTGCGTAAAATCGCACCTTGAGGGTTTTCTAATGTTGTAGTGATTGTATTGCGTAAGCCATTCTGGGTAATCGCAATATCTTTGAAATTAACTGTTGCTTGAGGAAGTTTTTTTTCTGTATGTAGTTTAATTGGAATAACGTAGTTATATTTATTTTTAATTGTTTGCTTTGATGTTTTCATTGCTTCTTCTTCTACTTTAATTCCACCTAGCATCAAGCCGTTAATACCATTTTTCGGTACTGTGTATGTTATTTGGATTTTTTCATTTGATTGTGGGGGAATTACTTGTTTTTCTTTTACTGTAGCAATATCTTTAAATGTTTCATCCGCTGCTACTTTATCTGATGTATAATCAATGATACCGTTGCTATTTGTAATGCCTGTAACGGCTGTTGCCTTTATATGTATTTTTTCGTCACTGTTGTTTGTTACAAGTACTTCGATTGTTTTCTTTTCATTTGGTGATACCTGTAAATCAAATTGATCCTTTACATCAACAACTTGATTATTTGGTAAAATCGGGGTTACTGTATATTTTGGACCTTCGTTCGCCGATGCAATAATTGTCTGACCACTAAATATTACGGTCAACATTGCGATAACTTTAATTACTTGTTTCATCCTATCCCTCCAGTTTTTCTTTTAATGGTAACTGTTTGTAAAAATTCGATAGCAATAATCTCGTCTAACATATATGCTTAAGGGCAACGTCTTAATAATTAGCCCTCATTTATTATTTCTATCTTAACTCGTTACTTTTTTTAAAAATATTTTTAGTTTGTAATATTTTACAATTAATATTTTTTCCAAACATGAAAAGTAACTGTTTGTTATAATATTAAATATACAGTAGAAACAAATATACGGAAAGTTCATAAAAAGTTACTGGACTTGCAAGTATTGGAACGCCTTATAAAGGGTAAAGAGTTATCATATAGCATGAAAGGAGCTCATACAACATGCATAAATTACTGGATAAACAAGAGGATTATAGTTTACAGTGTCTTCGTTATTTTTCTAAAAAAAGAATGACTGATGATATTTCTTTTCAAAAAATGATGGAGGATTTAGAATGGAGTCGACGAACACTAATTAAAAATCTCGACACGCTCCAAGATGATATTGTAGCTAATAATTGGTCAGATTATTTGAACTTTACCTATACTGCTGCAAATATTCATTTAGAGTTATCAACACTCTTCTCAATCGATTATTTTGTCACGCATTACCTGGTGAATAATGTTCAATTTGAGTTCTGTTTAGAGATATTTAATGATGAGTTTGATAGTTTACAGACATTTACCGAGGATAATTTTTTAACGAAAGCCACAATGTATCGTAAGTTAAACAGGCTCAAAGAGTTGTTACAAGATTTCGACATCACCATTGATCTTACAAAAAGTGAGCGAATGTTGGGAGACGAGCATCAAATTCGTTACTTTTACTACTGTCTTTTCTCAGATGCGTTTCATTTTTTGACAGATTTTGCGCACAATGTTGAACCTGATGTGCTAACTGACCTCATAAATAAGATTCATTCATTGCATCCTGACATGCCTTATGCCCATTTGTTAAAAATGAGAACATATCTTGCCGTAACTCTTTCACGTATTAATCAAGGGTATATATTAGATAGTACATCTCCAATACCCCTCATTGAATCTATTATTATACTGAATAAAGATATTAAAATTTGGATTGGAGATATTCTTAGAGAAGCAGGTCTTAATGAGGAACAGATTACTGCTGAAATAAATGTGTTACATTTTGTTACTACAGTATTAAATATCTATCCGCTTGAATATTTTGAACGTGTGAACATTCCAATTGAGCGTTATTCCTCTGATTTCTCTAAAAAATCGGAACTCTTTATGAAACATTTTAATGATTTCTTTAATCAATCATTAACCGCATCACAATATTTCTACCTTTTAATCAACCTGACAGCATTCAATGCTCACGAAGTCTACTTAAAAGGCTCTGAACACAATTCGCGTATGCAATTAAATATCCAAACTGTTAAAGAATCACACCCGCTTATCTATAGTAGCTGCGAATCTTTTTTTGAATACCTTGAAGAACAAACCGGTAAGGCAATCTCTGATTCAATGAGAATTCAATATTTCATGTTGTTACGTGAACCAATCAGATTAATGTATCCACCAATACAAATTTGTCTGCTTTCAAAAATTTCAGACGCTCAACATGTGTTTCTTGAGAAAATCATTTCTAAATCAAGTCAAGTTGCCATCACCTTCGTACCGTTTCCCGATGAAAGTGTTGATTTGTATATTTCTGATTTCAAAGTGAATCACTTAGAAGAACGGTATACTAATGCTGTGTTTTATTATTGGTCTTCAATTCCTGAAGAAACTGAGTGGGTTACTTTGCTTGATATCTTACATAGAACTTACCATCTAAAAGGCAAAAATAATTGGCTAAACAAATAAAAAGACTTAGAGCTTTTGGCTCTAAGTCTTTTTTTTATTGAATCTTTTTAGTATGAACGGTTTCTATTCCTGATGGCGTAGTAACATTAATACTAATTGTATTATCTTTGATCGTATAGTTAGCGAGTGTTGTATCGTGTGCTTCCTCACTATTTACCACAACTTCACGTATCGTCCCTTCATTTTTACCAATTATTATTGTAAAAGGAACATTTTTACCTTTATAAGACATTGTCAGATTTGAATAATCAACTGTTGTATTAGGTTGTGTCGCTTTATATTCTAGAAAAGCAGTTAAAATATCTACCGTTTGGTTGTTTAATTCACTCACTGGTTTATCAGTAGTAGAAGCAATTGGCTCTGTCGTACTTTTTTCACTTTCTGTTTCCACCGCTTCACTATTTTCAGATGTGGAAGTTGAACTTGCTACAGCAACAGTTGGTTCTGAACTAGTTACTGACTCACTTGAAGAATCGTCAGTTGTTGCCTCACTACTATCAGTTTCTTCTTTTAATGTGTTTTCAACAGAATCGGATGTATCTTCTGTAGATGAATCACTTACTTTTTTTTGGCTGCTTTCTGTTTCTTTTGTTTTGCTACTATTTGTCTCATTTTGACAAGCTACTAGTAACATCAAACTGAATAGTACTGATATTACTAACAACATTTTAAATTTTCTCATTTAAATCACTCCATTTCTATACACTAACATCCTCAACAAGAGAATCTTAAAAATATATTTCGCCTCTATTTAGTAAATAGTAATGCTACTTACATTGATTATCCCTCTAATGCTTTATTTTTTCAATCTTTTTATAGTATTTATTTCATAAAGGAGAAAAAACCGCACACTCAAAATAACTTAAGTCTACGGTTTCTTGTTTATTTTTTTTGTTGCCATTCTTTGCTCATAAAATAGGAATCAATTTTATAGTGAGGTGTATTCGTTTTTTTATCTTCTAGGAAAGGTTTTATTTTAGTATCTAAATCAACCCAACCTCGCCAGCCAAGATGAATAGTATCTTGCATGTAGTAAGGTTCTGTTCCTTTTTTGGTTAAATCAATCACTTTGAAACCTTGTGAAGTGATTTGGTGATCAATCTTAGTTGAAAATTCATCTAACATCTCTTGAGATAATTGTGTATATTCACGCCATTTACTGTTAACAGGTGTAACCACAAATTGTACATCAACATTTTGTCGTGCTAATTCCTGTAAAACAACTTGGAAATCAGCATATTCTGGCGATTGTAAATAACTAAAATGTTTTTGTGAGCCGTTAAGTCTCTCTAAATTCTGCTCGATATGTTTTGTATAAAAAGAATTTTTAATACAAAATTCATTATTAGACGTGCCTTTTTGGGCAATTTCAAATGCTCGCCTATCCAATGATTGTGCATTATATGTTTCAGGTAAATTCTTTTCTTGCTTGTTTAAAATATCCCAGCTATTATCTGGAATATGATTACCTATAACATCTTTGTTTTTTTCTAAGATTACCCTTTTAGCAGCAATATATTTTTTTTGAATCATTGTTAATTCATCACCATTGCTAATATTTTCTAATGCATTAGTAATGATTGTATCTGCTTTTGTTGAACCATAATGTAAAATTCGTTTTGCTACATAACGACGTTCCGTTTCATTGATATTGGTATTGTTGATGAAATCAATCGCATGTAATGTTGAGAAGTTTGCATTAAAAGCTCCTTTTGAGACACCTTTTTTAACAAACCATTGGGGAGACACAAAAAACACCATTTTTTTATTATTTAAACTGTCACCCATTGCTTGCATTGTAAGGTAGTGATCTAGTGATTCTGTTCCTGCATGACCGATTAAAAAGGGTATATAATCACGTTTATATTTATCTGCTAATGCATCTGGATGAAACGCATCATAACGTTGTAACTCTGAAGACCCAAAAAAAGGAATAAACTGCGGGTCTTTCATTGCTGCTCTGTAGATGGAATCACTGCGTTTCACTTTAACTTGTGAAACAACCGCAGCATTTTTAAGCGTTTCATGGGTAATCTTCCCTTCAAACATCGGAAGAGTGAACACGGCTACTAACAGGACCACGGCTACAATAACTGGTCCTATAGCCATGATTAGCTTACGTTTCATTGAAATTCGGCAACCTTTTTAATAATCATTGTTGGAGTAGCCCATTCTTCACGCTCAAATTCTGATACTGGTACCGTAATATCTAAAACACTTTCAATTTCAATTAATAATTGAACTGTGCCCATTGAGTCTAATAAACCTTCATCAAATAAATCAATATCCGGATTTATTTTCACTTCATCGCTACCTGTTAATTCTTCTAAAATATTTAATACCTCTGTTTTAATATCCATAATAATAATCTCCTTTTAGCTTAATAAAT
>NZ_JAFYUW010000036.1:0-4204 GCF_017549435.1 Brochothrix sp. | reverse complement strand
TGATCTTGTAACTGAAAGCGGCTTAGCAAAAGTATCGATTGTAGGATCTGGAATGGTTTCAAACCCTGGTGTAGCAGCTCAAATGTTTACAGTGTTGCGCAATGCGGGTATCTCAGTTCGGATGATCAGTACGTCTGAAATTAAAGTTTCAGTGGTTGTACCAGAAGTTAAAATGTTGGAAGCGGCTGAAGTTTGTCACCAAACATTTGATGTTTAATTAATAGAAATTTTACCCTGACAGTCGTCGGGGATTTTTTTTTGAAATAAATTAAAAAGGAATGTTGGTATAGTTAATAGTAATTATTTTACTAGTGAGACACAGGAGTTATTGCGTCAGTTATTAGTTACACAGTACCGCTAATCATTTGCAACCGTTGCTATCTAACTTGTACAATAGAATGAGTGTCTTCTTATGGATAGAACATTAAAACTTATTCTTAATACAGAGGAGGCAAGGGGGAGGTCAATATGACTGAAAAAAATATTAAAAGTGAAGCCGGTATTTTAAGTGCTAATATCGCAGTGATTGTCACCTTTTTATATCTCATAAGTGTGGCAATGATTTTTTTAGTTACGGGTGATAAGAAGCTTGTTATTTTGCAAACTATCTGGTATTTATTAGGTGTTATGGTCATTATACTTATGCGCTTCATTAGTATTTCATATTTCGAAAAATATGCAGTTTGGCTTTATGGTCTGGGGATTTTGATGCTTGCTGTCGTGTTGATTTTTGGAAAAGAAGTGAATGGGGCAAAACGTTGGTTAGATTTGGGTGTCGTAAGTTTACAAACGTCTGAGTTTATGAAAATTTTCTTTATTCTCTATTTGGCAAAAATCATTGCGCATCATCGTGAAAAGAAGCAACAGGGGCAAGAACTGCTATTATTTGTTAAAGTGTTTTTAGTATTAATTGTACCTTTGGTGTTTATTTTTAAACAACCTGATTTAGGAACAGCAATCGTTTTCTTGCTGATTACTTGTGGCATGCTCTTTATTGGTGGTCTTTCAAAAAAAATCATCGCAGTCGCTGTTATATCAGGGAGTGCGATAATGGGTGGTCTCACCTACTTGATTATCTTTCAAAGACAGATTTTATTAGATATTGGAATGAAAAATTATCAATTCCAACGTATCGATACATGGATTGATGGTTCAGCCGTCGATGCCGATTCAGCTTATAATGTCGAACAAGCAGTTTTAGCAGTTGGTTCAGGTGGTTATGTTGGTAACGGGATGGATCCGCAAGTATATGTTCCGGAACGACATACTGATTTTATCTTTAGTATGATTGGTGAAACGACAGGATTAATAGGAAGCGCCATCTTAATTATTCTTTATTTTTTCTTGATGTATTATTTTATTCGTACATGTTTTTTAACAAAAACACTTTATCATACGTATGTGATTACAGGTATTTTAATTATGATGAGTTACCATATGTTCCAAAATATTGCGATGAATATTGGTTTAATGCCAGTAACAGGTATTCCATTACCTTTTATTAGCTATGGGGGCTCCGCTATACTTGCGAATATGTTAAGCATCGCTATTATTCTATCGATTCAACATCAACACTATAGTTCGGTCTTTGGTAGTGACCCCACCTTTGAAAAAAAAGAGGCGCTAACAAATTAAGCTGGAGTATGTTATTCAAGCGATTCTATGATAAAATAAAGTCATTGAATACAAGTGAAGGTGAGAGCGATGAAAACAATAAAATTAGCAAGTTTAGAAGAAACTGAGCGTTTAGGTGAAAGTATCGGCCGTCGTTTACAAGCAAACGATTGTGTTTTACTTGAAGGTGATTTAGGCGCGGGAAAAACTACTTTAACCAAGGCAATTGCTATTGGTTTAGATATAAAAGCAATGGTGAAGAGCCCTACTTTTACAATTATTAGAGAATACGAAGGGCGACTGCCGTTATATCACATGGATGCCTATCGTTTAGAGCATGCAGAAGATGACTTAGGCTTTGAAGAATATTTTAATAAAGACGGTGTGGTGGTAATTGAATGGGCGCATTATATTGCCCCTTTTTTACCCGCACATTTTTTGCGTTTATCGCTGAAACATATCGCTGAAACAACGCGTGAGATAACACTGGAAGCTGAAGGTACACACTATCAAGCCCTTATTGAGGAGGTATTAGCAGAATGGTAACATTAGCAATTGACTCATCTAATAAAGCAATGGCGATTGGTTTAGTTGATGGTAATGAAATAAAAGGTGAACTTGCCTTAAATGTCCAACAAAATCATAGCATCCAATTGATGCCCGCGATTCAATACTTAATGAAAGCTAGTCATGTAACACCTAAAGATGTGACGGCAATTGCGGTTGCACAAGGCCCAGGTTCATACACAGGCTTACGCATCGGTGTAACAGTTGCCAAAACAATGGCATGGGATCTTAACATTCCGTTATATGGTGTTTCCAGTTTGAAAGTATTGGCTGCAAATATCACGTGTTTTGATGGTGTGATTGTGTCTCTACTCGATGCCCGTCGCAATGCAGTGTACATTGGAGCTTATCGTCGTTCAGATGTGAGCGCCCCACTTGAAACGGTTATTGAAGATACATATCTCCCAATGGAAGAGTTAGTGGTGCAGTTAAAAGCACTGGATGAACCTGTCATTGTAGTAGGATCACATGCAGATATCTTATTGTATAAGACGCAATTTGAAGAAGCGTTGTCACAATGTGTTTTTGTTGAAGCAACAGATGGCATTCCATCTGGCGCAAGACTTGCACTGTTATCACAGTTTGAAGAAGCACAAGAACCTCATACATTTGTACCCAGTTATATCCGCATGACAGAAGCCGAAACTAACTGGCGGAAAGCCCAAGGATTAGACTGATGGATAATCAATTAACTTTTCGTTATGCTACGATCGCAGATATCGACCAGTTGCTTTTTATTGAGAAGACTTGTTTTGCAACGCCATGGGACCGTGCCTCATTTGAACATGAAATCACCATAAATAAGCATGGACATTACTTAATTGCTGAATATAACAATGAAGTTGTTGGTTATGCAGGCGCGTGGTTTATTTATGACGAAGGACACATTACGAATGTTGCAATTTTGCCGACATTTAGAGGTCGGAAATTTGGTAAACGCTTAATGAAAGCTTTACTTATTCTTGCTAAACAAAATGAAGTAAGCTACTTAACGCTAGAGGTTCGTGCGAGTAACCTTGTTGCTCAAACCCTTTATCAATCGCTTGAATTTCAAGCATTAGCGATTCGTAAGCGCTATTATACAGATAACCAAGAAGACGCAGTCATTATGCGCGTTGATTTTGATAATAACCAGACTGAGGAGGCGTAAGTAAATGAACGTGAGAATCGAAAAAGATACAATGGGAACAATTGAGGTACCTGCTGATCATTTATGGGGCGCACAAACACAACGCAGTTTTGAGAATTTTAAAATTGGCGATGAAAAAATGCCAGTGGCATTAATTATCGCTTTTGCTGAATTGAAAAAAGCTGCAAGTGTGGCTAACTACCAATTAGGGAAATTATCGCAAGTAAAACAAGCAGCAATTGCGACAGCGTGTGATGAAATTATTGCTGGCAAATGGCCTCATGAATTTCCTTTATCTGTATGGCAGACAGGAAGCGGAACGCAAACAAATATGAACATGAATGAAGTCATTGCATTTCGAGCGAATCTTCTCATTACAGAGGAGAACGTACATCCGAATGATGATGTCAATATGTCACAAAGTTCAAATGATACGTTCCCAACTGCAATGCATATTGCTGCTTATCGTCAAATTCATGCGCACCTTCTGCCAATCGTTAAAGAGATGACAGTCGTCTTAACACAGAAAAAAACAAAGTACCAACACCTTGTTAAAATAGGTCGTACCCATTTACAGGATGCGACACCCCTTACTTTCGGACAAGAAATTTCTGGTTGGGAAGCAATGATGAACGCTTCATTTGCACAAATTGAACAAAGCGCTCAGACTATTTTAGAACTTGCAATCGGCGGAACTGCTGTGGGGACAGGTCTTAATGCAGACCCGCGCTTTGGTGATTTAGTGGCAACACAATTAGCTGAACAAACGGGTTATCCATTTATTAGTGCAGCTAACAAGTTCCATGCTCTAACAAGCCATGATGCGCTAGTGTATACGCATGGCGCTATTAAAGGATTAGCAGCTAATGCAATGAAAATTGCTAATGATATCCG
>NZ_JAFYUW010000035.1:0-44736 GCF_017549435.1 Brochothrix sp. | reverse complement strand
TGTGGACCTGGTCGTACAATTTCACAAAAAAAAGCGCTCTATCAAACGATTGCTGAACAAATCGACTTGAAAACGTCTTTAACCAAAGAAAACATCTTCATTTTACTCAATGAAGTCCCACTTGAAAACTGGTCCTTCGGGCATGGCAAAGCACAGATGATTCAGGAATAAACTATTCTGCCGATTACTCACTATCCTAATAGTTATTTTATGACTTTCAAAAATCACCTAATAATTATTATTCAACACACAGACGTTAGAACGATTAAAGTTAATCCTTAACAATCAGTCATTTTAACTTGTTATCTTACTAAAAAAACTGAGTATGACTAATAGCTTTGTATCTTTTCCATAAAAGAAAAAGATGATGCTGGAATTTATCATTACCAACACCATCTTTTTTTATTTTTTTGTTTAGAGTGACTGATGAATTACATCATTCCGCCCATTCCACCCATACCACCCATATCTTGAGGCATTGGTGATTCTGGTGCCGGTCTGTTAGCAACGACTGCTTCTGTTGTTAAGAAGAGCGCTGCGACTGATGCAGCATTTTGTAATGCCGAACGCGTCACTTTAGTAGGATCAACAATTCCTAATTCTACCATGTTACCCCATTCGCCATTTGCCGCATTGTAACCAATTCCTGCAGCTTCTTTTTTCAAACGTTCAACAATTACTGCACCTTCAACGCCAGCATTTAAAGCAATTTGTCTCACTGGTTCTTCTAACGCACGGAGTACAATATTAATACCTGTCTGTACATCACCAGTTTCTTCTAATGCCGCAACATCGTTGTACACATTAACCAACGCTGTACCACCACCGGCAACAATACCTTCTTCAACTGCTGCACGTGTAGAGTTCAATGCATCTTCAATACGTAATTTACGCTCTTTTAACTCAGTTTCTGTAGCAGCCCCAACTTTAATAACTGCAACACCACCACCAAGTTTAGCTAAACGTTCTTGTAATTTTTCACGATCAAATTCAGAAGTAGATGCTTCTAATTGTGCTTTTATTTGTCCGATACGTGATTCAATATTAAGCGCTTGTCCAGCACCTTCGACAATTGTTGTATTTTCTTTCGTTACATTGACACGACTTGCTGTTCCTAACTGATCAAGTTCCGTATCTTTTAATTCTAATCCTAACTCATCAGTGATCATTGTCGCTCCCGTGATGATTGCAATATCTTGCAACATTTCTTTACGACGATCACCAAAGCCAGGTGCTTTAACAGCAACAACATTAAATGTACCACGTAATTTGTTTAATACTAATGTTGCTAACGCTTCACCTTCAACATCTTCAGCGATAATTAATAGTGCGCGTCCTTGCTCAACAACTTGTTGCAAGACAGGTAAAATCTCTTGAATGTTGTTGATTTTTTTATCAGTCACCAATATATATGGATTTTCTAATTCAGCAATCATTTTTTCTTGATCTGTTGACATATACGGTGATAAATAACCGCGGTCAAATTGCATACCTTCAACCACATCTAATTCTGTTTTAAAACCTTTTGATTCTTCTAAAGTGATAACACCGTCGTTACCCACTCGTTCCATTGCTTCTGCGACTAATTCACCAATTTCTTGGCTTCCCGCTGAAACGGCAGCAACTTGTGCAATTGATTGTTTCCCTGTAATCGTTGTTGAAATACGTTGTAATGCTTCAACTGCTGCTGCAGTTGCTTTTTCCATTCCTTCGCGAATACCTACTGGGTTAGCACCCGAAGTGACGTTTTTTAATCCTTCTTGAATCAATGCTTGTGCTAATACTGTTGCAGTTGTTGTACCATCACCGGCAACGTCGTTTGTTTTGCTTGCTACCTCAGACACAAGTTTTGCACCCATATTTTCAAAAGCATCTTCTAACTCAATTTCTTTGGCGATTGTTACACCATCATTTGTAATTAAAGGTGAACCAAAGGCTTTTTCTAAAACAACGTTTCGTCCTTTAGGTCCTAAAGTTACTTTAACTGCATTAGCTAATTGATCAACCCCACGCAACATTGACGCACGTGCGTCTTCACTGAATTTCAAATCTTTTGCCATTATAAGTTCCTCCTCTATTCGTTCTTTATTCTATTCAACAATTGCTAAAATATCATCTTCACGTAAAATTAAATATTCTTTGTCATCGTATTTTACTTCTGTTCCCGAATATTTCGAAAACACAATACGGTCACCTACTTTTGTTTCTAATGTTGTTTTAGTTCCATTTTCTAAGCTACGACCTGCTCCTGTTGCAACAACGATGCCTTCAGAGGGTTTCTCTTTAGCAGAATCTGGCAGCACAATACCACCTATCATTTTTTGCTCAGTTTCAATAATTTCAATCACTACGCGATCGCCTAATGGTTTTAACATACTAACAACCTCCTCAGATAGTAGAATTTTTTAGCACTCGTTACTCTCAAGTGCTAATCACAACTATTATAATAGACAATTTTGGTCAAATTTGCAAGTTATACGGATATTTATTTTAGTTGCTGATTTGTCATATTATCGCTACAATGATACTAGCAATAAAAACAGAAGACAAAGGAGTTATCAGGTTATGAATAAAAGATATTGGTGGATACTTGCAGTGTATCTCATCATACAGATTACTTCATCTTTAGGCGTTTTCTGTGTTATGGTAATGAAACAGTTTCGCCCTGTATCAGATCAACAAGCGAACGTAATTATCTCTAACTGGTCTATTGGTATTTTTATCATCGGTGCCTTCATTGTATTACTCTTGTTACGAAATGCACCTTCAACAACTTATATTGATCGCCAACCTAAAATGGCTTGGACTAAAAGTATTTGGTTTATTATCGGTGGTGTCTTTGTCGCTTTCATAACACAGGCAATCACATCCACGATTACAGCTATCATCAATGGAGGGCTCGAACAATCGGAAAACACAGCTAACTTAATGGGCGTGCTATTTGAAAATCCCTTGTTCATCGTTTTAATTGTTTTTGTTGCCCCATTTTTGGAAGAAATTATTTTCCGAAAAGTTATTTTTGGTGCACTGACTAACAAAATGCCTGTCGCTTCAGCTGCGCTTGTCAGCGCCGTGATTTTTGCAGTCATACACTTCGACTTTTCTTATTTACTTGTGTACACTGGAATGGGACTCGTATTTGCTTATTTCTACTATAAAACCAAACGTATCTATGTTTCATATGCTATTCATATGTTGATGAATGCGGTTGTTGCGCTAGCAGGATCTTTACAAAACTAACAAATTAATAGAATGGAGTTTTATTATGCAGTCTGTCCGTGGACAAATTATCTTTAACCTCTTGTTTGGTGTTATTTTTACATATTTAGCCATTCGCCCTGTTTCCGAGAATGGATGGACAATTTATCCCATCCTATTGATCTCATTTGCGGCTATCGATTTTATTCGAGTTGTTAACTTAGTGATGTTAACTCGCAAAAATAAAGATGATCAAAAATAAAAATAAAAACCAGCTTGATTTGCTACTAGCAAAATCAACTGGTTTTTTCTTTTACTTAATTTTCATTTAATAACAGTGCATTGATTTTTCTCAAGACACTACTAACTTTTTCAGTTCTCGCCTACAAAACCGCCTGTTAAGACTAATTTTCCGACCATTTGACTTTTTTCTAACAAAGCATGCGCTTCCTTCAAAGATTTAGCATTGATACCATTTGTCATTTCCTGTGTTAAGGTTGACGTCAATTCACCACTATCTAAACGCTCAGCAATAAAGGCTAATATCTCTCCTTGTGTTTCCATTTTGTAACTGTAGTTCGCTTTAGCAAACATAAATTC
This sequence comes from Brochothrix sp., assembly GCF_017549435.1. Lineage (NCBI taxonomy): Bacteria > Bacillati > Bacillota > Bacilli > Caryophanales > Listeriaceae > Brochothrix > Brochothrix sp. Next base: position 40,938 of record NZ_JAFYUW010000035.1, on the reverse strand, counting down.
CCAATCAAAACTAGCTGATTTATTTTTCAATACATTCATATTCAATGTATCTGTCGCTTCAACGATTGATGCAATATGTCCAAATGGTGCAATGAGTGCTGCAGCTTCATCAAAATAACGCTCGGTTGAATGTAAAATAATAATCGCTTCTAATGATTCATGTCCAAGTTTTTGTAGCTGTTCTGTCATGTTATCATGGTAATCAATCACTGCATCAGCACCATTTTTTTTCACCCAATCATTGTTTTTGGGGCTGCAGGTCGCAATTACTTCTATCCCTGCCCATTTTGCTAATTGTATTGCGATTGATCCTACGCCACCTGCACCGTTAATTACCAATAACGTTTGACCACTATTCGCATTAGCTTCTGCTACAAAACCGATTTTTTCAAACAGCAACTCATAGGCTGTCAAAGCGGTCAATGGCATAGCTGCTGCTTCGGCTGCAGAGATATTATGTGGTGCTTTGCTTGCTAAGCGCTGATCCACTAGTTGATACGCGGCATTACTGCCTTGACGTTGTGCTGAACCTGCATAATAAATACGATCGCCAACAGCAAATTTTGTTACGTCCTCTCCAACTGACACAACTTCTCCGACTGCATCAAAACCTAATATGCGAGCTTCAGTTAAAGCAGCAGTATTTTGACGTAATTTTGTATCTACTGGATTGACAGAAACAGCAATTACTTCAGTTAAAACATCTTGACCACTTGCTACTGGAATCGTCAGTTCAAGATCAACTAAGCTCGTGCTTTCAGTAATCGGTAAACCTTGAAATAAACCTACGGCTTTCATTTTTTTTAACATGTACATTCCGCCTTTCTGAATAACTATTCCCCTAAAGTATAAATGTTTTTCACTGATATACCAACTTAAACACAATAAAAATAGCCAGCTGATAAGTCAGCTGACTGTTTCATCTACCTTCTCGTAAACACCTTATTACTCTGGATTGATACTATTTTTTAAATCACTTTCGTATGTTGTTTCATTTGCTTTGTTGACGCGTCGAACGCGACCTTTAATTGGGAAATCCTGTAACTTTTCAAGTACCATTTCACCTTTACTATTTAAAATCTCTACGAATGTAGATACATCTAAAATACTAATAACGCCGATATCTTCACCTGTCATGCCCTCTATCCCACACAAAGCACCAACTACATCACCCGCACGCATCTTCGTTTTCTTACCTGCATTAATATGTAATTTCATGATTTCATCTTTAAAATCATGGCCTTTTTCTTTTTTAATTTGCATTTTTGTTTCCTGTTTTTGTTCAAAAGCCGGCAACGATGCTTCAACTTGTTCCGTTGTAGGATGTGCTACCTTTTCAATCGTGCCTTCCATCGTTTCCATAATTGGCTCAAGGTAACGATAATCAGAAGAAGTTACAAACGATACAGCTTGCCCATGATTTTCAAATCGTGCAGTTCGACCAATTCGATGCACATAACTTTCAACGTTTTCTGGTAAATCAAAGTTTAACACGAGTGCAATATCAGCAATATCCAACCCACGTGATGCAACATCAGTTGCCACCAAGTAACGGAAATAACCATGTTTAAAATCGTTAATTACCGCTGTTCGATGACGTTGTTCCATCCCACCATGTAAAGTCGCGACTTCAACACCTAACTCAAATAGTGCATCTGCAATTTCTTCAACAGCCGCCTTTGTATTACAAAAGATAATACTACTTTCAGGATTCTCTACAACAATAACATCTTCTAATAATGCCACTTTATTATCATAATCAACTTCATAATAATGTTGTTGAATACGATCAATAATTTTATTTTCAGCTTTAACTTCAATAAATTGTGGTGCTTTCAAATAACTTTGTGATAACTTTTTGATTGCTGGCGGCATGGTTGCAGAAAATAATGCCATCGTGCGTTTATTTGGAATTGCTTTAATAATATTTTCTATTTGTTCAATGAATCCCATCGCCATCATTTCATCTGATTCATCGATTACAACGTTGGTAATCTTACTTAAGTCTATAGTACCTCTTGTTAAATGATCAATTAAACGCCCTGGTGTTGCAACCACTACGTGTGTTCTTTGTTTAAGATTTTTTTCTTGTTTTTCAAATGAACTACGTCCAAAAACTGCCTCCACTTTGATTCGTTTGTAACGACCAATATTAAAAATATCTTCTTGTATTTGTAAGGCAAGTTCACGCGTTGGTGTTAAAACCAATACCTGTGGCTTACGCTCTTCCCACTCAATTATTTCACACATAGGAATAGCAAACGCGGCTGTTTTACCACTACCTGTTTGTGACTTAACAATCAAATCCTTACCTTGCAATAGTTGCGGAATAACTTCCTCTTGAACGCTTGTTGGTTCTGTATATCCTAAAATGTTAATAGCTCTCACTATTTCTTCGCTTAAGTTAAATTTTTCAAATGAATTAGTACTCATAATTTCCTCCTGATACAGCAATCACGCTGTTAATTCTTCTCTTATTTATTGTAGCATAAAAACAACCTGCTTTTTCCTCACTATTTTAAACAGTTTATTTTATGCATCTTATTTCCTAGGAAATACATTTTGTTTCCCCATAAAAAAAACAGACAAACGACCTAACATTTGTCTGCATTCTCTCGTTATTAAAAATTATTTTTCATCTGTAACAACCACAGTTTTTTCTAAGTCCACTTTTTCTAATGGAATAAGTTTTGTTTTGTGCTTGATTTTGTAGAAGAAATAGCAGAAAAGGAATAACGGTATACTCATATAAGTGACTAGTATCGCCTGAATATCCCATTTAGCAAAAGAAGCTAAATCTTGCCCTACAATAACTAAAATACATAAAACCAATGCTAATATGGGGCCTAATGGGAACCATTTAGCTTTGTATTTTAACTCATCTAATGAATGTCCTTGTAATTTATAAGCTCGTCGGAACCTGTAATGAGATACAGCGATACCAATCCACGCAATAAAACCAGTTAATCCACTTGCTGCTACTAAATATAAGTAAACTTGTGGTCCTAAAATGGATGTTAAAAGAGCTAAACCAGCAACAATACCTGTGAAAATAAGAGCATTCATTGGAATACCTCTTTTATTAACACGTCCCATACGACGAGGTGCTTGACCTGATTGTCCCATCGCCATCAACATACGTGTACTAGCGTACATACCTGAGTTACCTGCCGATAAAACTGACGTTAAAATAATCGCATTCATCACACCAGCTGCCATCGCTAATCCCGCATTTTTAAATATCAATGTAAAAGGACTCATTGCGACATTTGTTTCACTTCCACCTAATAAATCAGGGCTTGTATAAGGAATAATCGCTGCAATAATTGCAATAGCTAAGATATAGAATAATAATATTCGCCAAAAAATCGTTTTGATAGCTTTAGGAATACTTTTTTCTGGTGTTTTTGATTCACCAGCTGTTATACCAATCAGTTCTGTTCCTTGGAACGAAAAACCTGCAATAACAAACATTGCTAGAATCGCTGGAACACCACCAACAAAAGGCGCTTCTTTATAAGTGAAATTAGATAAACCATAATAGTGCCCACCTAATATTCCAAAGATAGTTAAAATACCGATGATAATAAAGGCAATCACCGTTATGACTTTAATGATTGAAAACCAATATTCAGCTTCACCAAACGCTTTGACTGTTAATGCATTCAGTGCAAAAATAATCAACAAAAAGAAAACGCTAAATATCCAGCCAGGAATTTGTGGTACCCAAAAACGCATAATCAAAGCCGCTGTACTAACATCAACAGCCAATGTAATTGCCCAGTTAAACCAATAATTCCAGCCCATTGCAAATCCAAAGGCTGGATCAACAAAACGTGTTGCATACGTGCTAAAAGAGCCTGATACTGGTAAATAAGTTGCCATTTCACCTAAGCTAGTCATTAGGAAAAACACCATTAACCCAATACCAACATAAGCGACGAGTGCGCCACCAGGACCTGCTGTTGAAATTGCTGAGCCACTCGCAACAAACAAACCTGTACCAATACTACCTCCGATGGCAATCATCGATAAATGACGCGTTTTCAGTTGGCGTTTAACACCTTCCGTCTTTACCGTATGATGTTCATCTAATGCCATAATTTTTCCACCTTTCGTTTACTTTTAATCCTTTTGAATTATAGAACATGTACAATGGTAGCTAAAAGAACGCCAACAACATAGGACATGCTAATATAGTAAATAAATGTATAAAGCTCTTTTTGCTTCAATAGTTTAAAACTTTCTAAACTAAATGTTGAAAAAGTAGTTAAACCACCAAAAAAACCAATAACAACTAACAATAATTGTGTTTCATCTGGTTTTTGTAAAAGGTATGCCGCCATCGCATAAGACCCTACCATATTAACGATAAAGGTTGCTAATGGAAAGATTCCTTTATATACAAAAGAGATTATTTGTGTTACGAGATATCGACATAAGGCACCTAAACCAGCGCCTAGACCAACAAGAAGAAAACTCATCCTTTTGCCCTCCTCTTATTTAGAAGTTTATGTACGAGATAATAAGCAAGTTGAATCATCAAAAAACTACCGATTAAACTTACTGAGAAATAACTTAGCGCGAGTACGATCTCTACTGCTTTAAATAATCGTACAAAATCAATGCTGAATGCTGAAAAAGTTGTAAACGCACCGATAAATCCAGTGCCGATGGCCATAATGATCATTTTAGGTATTTTAGTTGCGATACTCATATATTCATTCACAATAACCAAAACAAAACAACCGAGTAGATTCACAATTAACGTCCCGTAAGGAAAACCATCGCTTTGAAATAACAAACCAATGCCATAACGTGACATTCCTCCAAGTGAACCAAATAAAAACATAAGCAAATAGCTCATTGTTCTCCTCCTTATACTCTTAAAAAATAAAAAAGATAGCCAGATATAATCTGGCTATCTTTAACTATGCGGCCAAGAGGACTTGAACCTCCACGCCCTAAACGGGCACCAGATCCTTAGTCTGACGCGTCTGCCAATTCCGCCATGGCCGCTTACACTTGCATTACTTATATTACCGTAATTAACTTTCGCTGTCAACAGCTTTTATGTATTTCTTCTTTTTTTATTCGATTTAACGTATATTATTTGCTTATTTATTCAAAAAAAAACAGTTACCTTTAAGCATAGTAACTGTTTAATACTAATTAAATCCAAATTTTTACAATTAAATATGCAAAAAACAAAGCGGAGATTACCCAAGTCATTTTGGATATTTGTTTAATTTTCCCTACAAATACTTTTACAAGTGGATACGCTACAAAACCAAAAGCTAATCCATCTGAAATACTCATAGAAAAAGCCATCATTACAATCATTAAGAACGCTGGGAACCATTCGCTCAAATCAACTAAATTGATAAAACGAATATTCTGCATCATTAAACAACCTGTGATGATAATGACTGGTGCTAAGGCAGAGCTTGGAATAAACGATAGTAATGGAATCATAAAAATAGCCGCTACAAAACAAATACCAACCGTTATGGCAGTGATTCCTGTACGTCCACCTTCTTGAATTCCCGTTGAACTTTCTGCAGCTGGAATAGTCGGACTTGTACCTAATAAACTTGAAAAGAGCATCACAATACCGTTAACACGAAAAGCCTTTTTAAAACGATGATTATCGATGCCAGGTAATATGCCATTAAATAATCCCATCGATTCAAAAATTAAAATCATTGCCAAAGAAAAAGTCCCTAATATAAAGCCACCTGATAAAAAGCCGCTAAAATCTAATTTCCCAACAATTTGAGGATAATCAGTAATTGCTTGTAACGAAAATAGACTCTTTTCTCGTGGAATAATATTGAATACATTCGTAATTACTGTTGTGATCAGTATTCCTATAAAGAAACTCCCTTGAATTCCTTTAAAAAAGAGAAATAATGTTAAAACCAAGGTAAACAAGGTCATTAATAATAACGGTGATGAAAAATCATTTAATTGCATAAAGGTATGATCACCTTTTACAATGACACTACCTTTCTCTAATCCGATTATAACTAGGAACAAACCAATTCCAGTTGTAATGGCATGTTTTAAACTTTCTGGCACTGCATCTGCTAATAAATTTGTTAATGGTGTATATGCAACAATTAAATAAATAACACTTGCAGAGAAACTTACAGCCAATGCCTCTTGCCAGCTCAGTTTCAATGAATAAACAAGCGTATATGTAAAAAACGAATTGACTCCCATCCCTGTCGTAATGACAATGGGTACTTTAGCAAATAGACCGATTGCAACACAACCGATAATCGAAATAATGATAGTACCAAAAACACTGAGTTCAGGAGGGATTCCTGCTTCTGCTAAAATCATTGAGTTCACAATAATTACATAAGATATCGCAAAAAATGCTGTTAAACCAGCGAGTACTTCTTTTTTGTAATCGACCTTAATTGGATACTTTGAAAACATATGACACGCTCCTTGTATTTAAATTACAGCTGTTCAAATGCATCGCATCGTTGCTTACTATTTTAAGACAAAGCAAATAATAAACGTGTTATTATTCATGCGACCCATGAGTTATCTATAATTTAAGTTGTTCTATTATTTTTTGTTATTAGCTTAACATAGTTATGTAAGCGTAAAGCAATGCACTATTTATTTTAACACGTTTAGTACACAAATAGTTTTTATTAATTATATAAATAATTAAGCTATACTAATGCATGATTTCCAGACGATTCTTCATATCTTTAGAATACTTTTAAATTCACGCAAATAAAAAAGTCTCTATTATAAATAGAGACTTAAGAACTGGGGTGGCAGGGATCGAACCTACGCATGATGGAATCAAAATCCATTGCCTTACCGCTTGGCTACACCCCATAAACTGGCGGTCTGGACGGGACTCGAACCCGCGACCTCCTGCGTGACAGGCAGGCATTCTAACCAGCTGAACTACCAGACCAATAAAAGTGACCCGTACGGGATTCGAACCCGTGATACCGCCGTGAAAGGGCGGTGTCTTAACCGCTTGACCAACGGGCCTAAATATAAATACGGAGAAAGAGGGATTTGAACCCTCGCGCCGCTTTCGCGACCTACACCCTTAGCAGGGGCGCCTCTTCAGCCACTTGAGTATTTCCCCTAAAAGAAGTTATCTCTTGACTACTCTTAGTATTATATAGGCTTTCTCCGACATCGTCAATAGTTTTTAAGAAACTATATTAATTTGTCTGAAAAAAGTTTCTCTAAACTAAAAAAGTGTCGTAGAAAACTTCAGTTATTATTTGTCAGTTATTTTTTTCAATCTACCTTTACACTTACCACAAACATATTTTACAACATTAAGCTGTTTCTTACGATGATAAATAAAATGGCATGTTTGACATTCGTATTGATGATCATTCGCTGTTTCAATTCGTTTACAGAAACGGGTTCCTCCAACAGCTCTTAACATTGTTTTGAAATCAACATCACGGTGCTGGTATCCTTTTCCTTGAAGATGTAAATGATAATGACATAGCTCATGCTTCATTATTTTTTCAAAATATTCCTCACCATAGGCATCTAAATATTTATGGTTCATTTCAATAGCATGTGTCGCTAATAGATACCGACCGCCCGTTGTCTGCAGTCGTTTATTAAAACGCGCTTGGTGAACAAAAGGATGTCCGAAAAAAACTTCAGACACCCTTTCCATCCATTGTTGTAACTGTTCATCCGTCATTGTTATGCTTTAACACGCGGTTGAATCATCGATAAAGCAACACGTTGTTTGTTTGTATCAACGCTTACAACCCAAACGGTTACTATATCACCCACTGAGACTACTTTCATTGGGTCTTTTACAAATTTATCGCTGAGTTTAGAAACATGAACTAAACCGTCTTGTTTCACACCAATATCGATAAATGCACCAAAATCAACAACGTTCCTAACAGTGCCTTGTAATTCCATACCTTCTTTTAAATCAGTCATCGATAATACATCTTGGCGTAATAACGGCGCTTCCATATCGTCGCGTAAATCTCGACTCGGTGCTTTCATTGAAGCAATAACATCGGTTAATGTTGCAACACCAACACCTGTGCTTTCACTCAATGACTCAATATTAATATTCGCAATCCCTTTAACCAATTCTTCCGTACCTAAATCACTTGGTTTTAATTGTAATTGGGTTAAAATTTGTTTTGCAACATCGTATGATTCTGGGTGAATAGCAGTTTCATCCAACTTGTTTTTAGCGTCAGGAATACGTAAAAAACCGATACTTTGCTCATAAGATTTCGCGCCTAAACGTGGGACCTTTTTCAATTGTGCTCGACTTAAGAACGGGCCGTTTTCTTCACGATAACGACGGATATTTTGTGCGGTTGTTTTGTTAAGACCAGAGACGTATTGTAATAGTGCACTTGATGCCGTGTTGACATTAACACCTACTTGGTTAACTGCCGTTTCAACTACAAATGTTAGGGTATCTGATAATTCTTTTTGGGAAACATCATGTTGATATTGTCCAACTCCAACAGATTTAGGATCAATCTTAACCAATTCGGCTAATGGATCTTGTAAACGACGACCAATTGAAATTGCCGACCGTTTTTCAACTGTGAGATCAGGGAATTCTTCACGTGCCATTTCACTAGCAGAATAAACACTCGCACCCGCTTCATTCACAATAATATAGGCAACTGACAAATGATTATCTTTGATCAATTCCGATGTAAATTGTTCGGATTCACGTGACGCTGTCCCGTTACCAATAGCAATAATTTCAACATCGTATTTCTTAATAAGATCCAACATTATTTTTTGCGCTTCTACCAATTTGTTTACTGGTTTATGGGGATAAATAACTGATGTTGTTACTGCCTTGCCTTGCTTATCCAGCACAGCTAATTTACATCCTGTACGATAGGCTGGATCTAATGCCAACACACATTTGTCTTTTAATGGCGATTGCAGCAATAATTTACGTAAATTTTGACCAAAAATATCAATCGCATGCGTCTCTGCATGCTCCGTTAATTCACTGCGTATTTCACGCTCTATCGCCGGTCCGATGAAACGTTTGTATGCATCTGTAATCGCGGCAATAATTGCAGCTTGGGCTACTGTCTCTTGTTTACGCATCACCTGCAAGGCAATGTAGCGTTGAACGGCTTCTTCATCAACCTCAAGGTTTACTTTTAAGACGTCTTCTTTCTCTCCACGGTTAAGCGCTAACACACGATGAGGAACGATTGATTTTACTGCCTCATCATAATCGTAGTACATTGCAAAGACTTCTTGCTCATCAACCGCTTTCTTTTTCTTAGTTGCTGTTAAACGACCACGATTATATGTCATCTCACGTATGAAGCTACGATAAACAGGATTGTCACTAATAACTTCTGCCAGAATTTCATGAGCACCTGCTAATGCTTCTTCACTTGAGTTGATTTCTTGTTCCGCATTGATATATTTTTCAGCTTCCGCTACTGCACTACCCGTTGTAGGCAATCCTAATAACCAATTTGACAACGGTTCTAAACCTTGTTCTTTAGCGATTGTTGCTTTCGTACGTTTCTTTATTTTATAAGGGCGGTATAAATCTTCAACAACTTGTTGTTTTGTCGCTTTTTCAATTGCTTGTTTTAACTCGGTTGTTAACTTACCCTGTTCCGCAATGGTTCGTAATACATCTTCTTTACGTTGCGATAACTTCACTAAATAGTTATAACGTTCTTCAATTGTACGGATTTGAACCTCGTCTAGTTCTCCTGTGGCTTCTTTACGATAACGTGCAATAAACGGAACAGTATTACCCTCTTCTAGCAATTCTAAAGTTGTTTCAATTTGTTTTTTCCGCAGTGTTAATTCGCTGGTTAATTGTTGTATGATGATTGCATCCATTCGTTTAAAACCCCTTTATACTAATTTTTCCTTCGTCATAATTCAATTTTATCACACTCACACGCCTTTTAAAAAAAAGATGAGTTATAAAAAAAAGACACCACGCACATAAATTGTGAGTACTGTCCTTTTATTCGTCATATTGCATTTTTAATAATGCGGCACGTAATTTCTTAATTGCTCCACGTTGTAATCGTGAGACGTGCATTTGTGATACTTCCATTTCTTCACCAGCTTCTTTTTGACTTTTATTATCAAAAAAAGTTAGTTGTAATACCATACGTTCACGGTCATTAAGGACAGGCATAGCCTTTTCAAGCAGCATGCGTTGTTCTATCATTTCATAACCATCTTCATCTTCACCAACAACATCTAATAAACTCATTTGCGAACCATCATTATCTGTTTCAAAGGTATGATCCACAGATAATGCTTGATAACTTTGACCCATTTCCATTGCTTCTAGTACTTCTTCTTGTGTGTAGTCAATACTCTGAGCAATTTCTTGAATACTTGGAGAACGTTGAAGAGCAATCGTTAACTCTTCTACTGTATTTTTTATCTTTGGACCAAGTTCTTTTATTCGTCTTGGTACATGTACACTCCAGGTTTTATCACGCAAGTAACGTTTAATTTCACCAATAATTGTAGGGATTGCAAAAGATTCGAACTTACGATCAAATGAGGCATCAAAACGAGCAATTGCACCTAATAATCCCAAATAACCCACTTGAACTAAATCATTGTGATAGGATTGTTTTCCATTAGAGTATTTACGCGCCAAAGCTTCTACAAGACCAGAATAATGAAGAACCAACTTTGTTTTAGCCTCTTCGTCATTTGATTTTTGCACTTGTTGAATCCATTCATCTATTTGTTCCTTAGTCGGATCAGTTGCTTTTCCTCTGTGCACCATATATTGTAGTCACCTACTCTTTATCAAAGTATTTAATCATTTCGATTTCCACACCATTTTCTTCTTTAAGTACCACATCATCCATTAAGGCTTGAATCAAAAACAACCCCAAGCCACCCACTTCTAAAGTATCAGCAGTTACATCTGCTGTATAGGGTTTACGATCACTTGAAAGCTTTACACCATCTGATGGAGTAACGCCTTCATCTTTAACACGTATTCCTAGCCGGTCTTCATAGCGTGAAAATATAATTTCAATAATGCCTTCTTCACTATTTTGATAAGCATGAGTGACTGCATTAGTAATTGCCTCACTAATAGCAATTTTCAAATCCTCGATGATTTCATAACTGAAACCACATTGATTAGCAATACTCGAAAGCGTTAAACGTCCTAAAGAAATATATTCGGATTTAGCAGGTATTTTCATTTCAATACAATCAATTTTTTTAATTGTCATCAGCACCGTCATCCTTTTCCTTTCGATTTATCGACATTATATTGTCTAGACCGGTAATTGTAAATAAGCGGTATAGTCGCTTAGGTACTTCTTCAATTAACAACTGTCCATTTACCTTAACAAGACTTTTATAAATACCGACAAAAACTCCTAAGCCTGTACTATCCATATAAGTTACTTCACTCAAATTGACTCGTATTACAAAATTTTCAATCTCAGCAAACTTAGACATTTCAATTTCTAAACGAGGTGCCGTATTACCATCAATTTCACCCCTTAATGTGAAAATGGCTGTATTATCATTCGTTTCTTCGACACTTGTGTTTAAAACCATTTAATATCCCCCCCTATTTTTAAGCTATACGTTTGATGATAATTAATGTGAAATCGTCATATAGTTTAAAATTTTGTAGCTCAGCTAATTTTTTATACACATTATCAGCAATATCCTGTGCCGATAATTCATGGAACGAGTAGATTAACTCTTTTAATGTTTCACGTTCAATAAACCCGTCACCAATTCGTGTCTCTGTCACACCATCTGATAACACCACAATAAAATCACCTATACTAAGCGAACGCTGGTACTCATGATAAGTGACTTCTTCTTGAATACCTAACATTAATCCTTTGGCATATAGATCCTGGTATTCATTATCTAATGCGTTATACCAAAAACCAATTTCATGACCTGCAGACGAATAGGTAAACACTTTATTCGATTTATCATATACCCCTAAAAACATCGTAATAAACATATTATCTGAAATATTTTCTTCAACCACCTTGTTAAGGTAGGATAACATACCACTCACACTTACTACATCATCAGGAGCATTTTGCATACCATACTTAAGCATCGACATTGCTAGCGCTGCGGGTATCCCTTTACCTATCACATCCGCTAGACTGACAGTGATGGCTGTTTCATTTTCAAAAAAATGATAATAATCACCACTCATTTGGTTAGCAGGCTTATCACACACACCAACATCCAGATGTTCTTTACTTGGAATTTCTGTTTGTAACAATGATTTTTGGATTTTCCCAGCTTTTAAAATTTCTTTTTGCAGTTCTTCCTGTTGTTTTTTTATAATAAGATTCCGTCTATAATCCGCACCATAATTCACCATTACCGTCATCAATACCTCTAAAGACGACAATACAATATCCGGTAATTTTTCTGGAATCGTAAGAAGTGCGGTACGATGAATACCAACGATTTCTTCAGGTGAAACACCTTGTGAAATTGCTTCTTTACTCCACTTATTAATATTATATAAGTATTTTTCGTCCCCTTCTTTTATATACCCATTCAGAAATTTACTATAATCTTTCTCAAAACGGAAAGTCACAAATTTCACCCCTTAATTAACCATTTTGTCACGGTTACTTCCACCCCGTCTACCCCTAACTCTGTTGAAGCAATTTCAAACTCATCAAACCAGCGTCTAACGCTTAACATTTCTAGCCTTATACCATCTGTTTGATTTACTGCAATATTTTCAGACAGGAAATCTGCCATATTTTCTATGCCAGGCCCCTGATCTACTGCTATTATTTTAATTCCCATTCGTTTCTCTTCAATAATTCCTTCTATTGAAAAGACACCTGACTGAGCAACTGTATACATATTTTGACATATACCACTGGTAAAATTAATAATATATGCTTGTGTAACATAATCAAAACCGATTTTCTTACACACTTTTCTAACTTCTTGACGGACTTCGATTATGTCCCATTCACTATTTATTTCAAACTTCGATTTTATATGCATTACGTTCACCTGGCCTATAATATTTAGGGTGTTTTCTTTTATTAGTTTCAGTATATGCATAGAGCATAATACTATTATAGCCTATTTTGTTTCTATAAGTATGATAATCCACTTGACCTACTAAAAAGTAACCAGGCTTAAACTTATTTTCAGACTGTTATCTACTTCTTTCATCACCTTTTTATCAAGAACTGTTACACGGTCTGTTAACCTTTGTTTATCAATTGTACGAATTTGTTCTAACAAAATCACTGAATTTTTATTCAATCCTTTTTTGCTGCTTTTTACTTCGACATGGGTTAAAAGTTTTGCTTTTTGAATTTTAGCAGTAACAGCTGCAACAATAACGGTTGGACTGAACTTGTTGCCGATATCATTTTGGATAATCAACACTGGTCTAATTCCACCCTGTTCTGATCCTTTGACAGGAGATAAGTCTGCATAATAAATTTCACCTCTTCTAATCATTCTAGCATTCCTCCATTTGATGAAGCTGGTTATCGAAAAAACCTGCTTCCACATTTCAATTGTGTGATCGATTTTGATGTGTTCTTCGATGGTTTTTTAAATATAATAACGTGGAATGCGATCGCTTAGGAGACAAACGATTTCATAATTAATAGTGCCACTATAATCAGCAACATCATCAGTAGTAACTGACTCATTGTAACTTTCGCCAATAAAAGTAACTGTAGTATCTATCGGATAGTATTTTGGTAAACGAATCATACATTGGTCCATACACACACGACCAATAATTTGACAACGTTGGCCTTCAATTAAAACAAAACTGCCTGAACGATCACGCAACCAACCATCCGCATAACCTATCGGAAGCGTGCCAATCCATTCGCCTGTTTCAGCTACTTTATATGTAGCACCGTAGCCAATCGATTGACCTTCTTCAACCCATTTAACTTGAGTTAATTTTGAAAAAAGTGCCAATGCAGGTTTTAATTGATAAGGTAGCATTGGTTTTATTTCCATAGATGGTGATAGACCATACATTGCAATACCTAGTCGAATGCAGCTAATTTCCAACTCCGGGTGCATGAGAGCAGCTGCGCTATTCGAACAATGGATATATTTAGGTTGTGTAATAAGGGCTGTCTTTAATACTTTAAATGTTTTTAACTGTTGTTTAAAATAAGTAGTATCCAGCTCATCCGCAGTAGCAAAATGCGTGAAAACACCCTCTAATTGTGCCGTTGGATGCTCAACAATATTTTTTTCAATTATTTTAATTTCTTCTTCATCTCGAAAGCCAATTCGTCCCATTCCAGAATCAATCACTAAATGTAAGTATAGGGGCAAGTTTTCAGCAATATGAGGTTTTACTAACTGCCAATATTCCAAATCACAAATAGGAATACTCAATGATTCTTTTTGTGCAATCGCAACATCTTCTGCGCGAATAGGCGCAAGAATTATTATAGGTTCATTTATCCCAGCTGCTCTCAACTCTAAAGCTTCATCAAGTAACGCCACGCAAAAACCAGTTGCTCCGCCAGCCTTCGCAGCTTTCGCAACAGCAACTGCACCATGGCCATAACCATTTGCTTTAACAACAGCAAAAACAGCAACATTTTCAGATAATATTTTTTTCTCGTTACTGATATTTTCCTCGATGTTTTTCAAATTGACTTCTATCCATGTATTACGATGTGTCCCTAACGTCATATAATTACCTCTCTTCTAATATTACCTGTGCCATTGCTATAGTGCTCGTATGTGTGATAGACACGAAAGCGTTCATTCCAAATGGATGGGTTATTACTGGTTTTCCACCTTTTTCATTCAATATTTCTAAATCTTGAAAAGAACATTCAGGGCCAATACCTGTACCATATGCTTTTGAAAAAGCTTCTTTTGCAGCGTAACGCCCTGCTACAAACTCAATAACGCGTGTCCCTTTCAACTTATTACAGGCTAAAATTTCCGCCTCAGTTAACACCCGAGATGCAAAACGCGAATTGCGTTCAATCAATTGTGCAATTCGATCAAGATCCACAGTATCTATACCTATACCAATAATCATTTAAATACCTTCTTTTCCTAGTTTACCAACACTATTTGTCATAGTAAAGGCTTTTAGTATGACTTACTCACTTCAACATTAATTTATTTTTGACTGAACCAATTATAAATTTTTTGTGCTTCTATATTTTTTAAATATTGCAAACTCACCTCATATGAAGTCGTTTCTTTAATAGCCAATCGTACATGTTTAAAATCATTTTTTTCCATCCAAATTGAATCCTTAAAATACATCGCTTGTATTCTATTACGATTAACGTATAATTTTTCTGTTGTAAACCAACCAATCACTTGAAAAACCAAAAAACGTCCTGCAATTTTATAGCCACTATAACGTCGTTGTATAATATACTTTATAAAAAACAGCAGAGGTAACATTAACAAGAACCATGCCCATGGTTTGGAAATAAAATAAATACCAATTAAAAGTGGTGCGTATAACCATAAAATACGTGTTAGAAAGAACGAATGTAATGTCCTTAAAGCTAATCCTTGCTGCACTTCAGGAAATGTCATCATTGGAAAAACTTTGCTCATAAATCCTTCTATTTCATTTTCTTTAATAAGCGGCATCACATATTTATCTGTCCCCTCAACTTCACCAGCCTGAATGACTGATATGCTAGCATAGCCTAAAAAATGTGCAATGATCCCTTTTTTTATTGAGACGGCTTGTACTTTATCATAGCTCACTGTTGTTTTATGTCTTTCAAACAAGCCGCGTTCAATTACAAAGTAGCCCTCATAGCCATGTAACGTGAAATTATAATACTTGATGTAATCACTCACTAATGCAATTAACACACTTATAAGAAACGCCAGCAAAATTAGGACGATAATTGTTATAACGCCATAATTAAATAATCTTTCAATTTGTGCATCGATATATTTTTCACCTATGTAACTTTGCAACTGGTTTATAATCCCAATTAAAACAAATAAACCTATATATGATTTTAGAGAACTTAAAGCATTTATAATAATATTTTTAAATGGCAGTGTTTCTTCCCATACTGTTTTCTCAACATTTTCGATTACACTCTCATTTGATCCTTTATTTACTTCATGTAATTCACTCGTTTTTTTACTATCTACTGCTTTTTTACGATAGTTTTTAATTAAATCAATATCGCTTGTTTTAACAGCATTTAAGACAATCGTCGATTCACTACCAGCAACTTCTATCTTCGCTTGCACAACATCAAATGGCTGATAAAAAAACCATTGTTGATCATGGATGGATTGAATGCGCTCATATGGCATAAATTTATGTTCTTTCACGAAAATCCCCTCATACTGATGAACACCATCTTCAGCGACTTCATAATAACGAAAGAAGTAACTTACTAATTTTAATAACAGCAATACGATTAAAACGATTGAACCTCCATATACTAAAAAACCACTTACTGTTTGTTTTATAACAACGTTAAAAAACAACATCGCTAAGAGAAACCACCACGTTTTAATAAATTCAAAAAACAAAATAAACAGCTGAATTGGATGCTCTCTTTGACGTGTTTTTGTATGTATATTAGACATCCTCAACAGCCACCTTTACCAACGCAATAATTTGATTTCGTAGTTGTTCTGCCTGATTTTCTTCTAAACCCAAAATAGTATGTACAGTTGCTGCAGTATGGATATCAACCGTCATTAGACCTGCCTTCCTAAGCAATGGGCCCTGAGTTGTTTCAACATGTTGAATTCGTACCATCGGTATAAGTTCACGATGTCTAAAAATAATACCGTAAGCTATTTCAAGTTCTTCCTCACGAATCTCAAATCGGAAACGATGCCAACGCAAAGAATTAATTACTTTATCCTCAACAAAATACAATAATAACAATATAACTAAACCGATAGATCCCCAATAGTATGACCAATCAAACAAATAAGCTAGCGTTAAGTAGGCAATAGTAAGGACAAAAAAAATCGCCATCTCGATAAAAATAACTTGTCGCCACACTTTTTTTATTATTACTGGTAATTGATTCTTTAAAATTTCCACATATAACATCCTTTCTTTAATTTAATTCTAGATGATATTTTAACAAAGTGCAACATTGGTTTCATTCTAATCATCTTGCTCATATTTCAGTAAAATACAGACATTCTCTTTTCTATCTATCTAAATCATTTACATTTCTAAGTTTCAACAATTATACCTTTTCTATGTTTTCATTACAATAGGTCATCTGCACAACAAACATTTATGAAAGGCGCTTTATCCAAAAAAATTAACGTGATAAAACAAAAAAAGAGCCTAGTTAATCACTAGACTCTTGAATGTTAATTATTTTTTAAATGAACTACGTTCGCCTGAGCTACGACGTGAACCGCCGTTTCCAGCTGGACGTTCACGACGAGCGCCGCCTTCTTTACGATCACTTGAAGCGCCGCCACCTGAGCTACGACGTGAACCGCCGTTACCTTTGTAACCGCCGCCGCCTTTGCCGCTGCTGCTAGTACGTTTACCTTTGTATCCGCCGCCTTTGCTGCCACGGTTTCCTCCACCGCCACGGTTAGGCAATGGACGCTCTTCAGTAATATGTACTGGTGTTTGATCTGGAGTTTTAGTTACTAATGCAAGCATTGCAGCAACTGCATCTTCAGCAGAAACACTTTCAAGCAAGTCACGAGCAGATGTAACATAGCTTTCTAAGTTACCTTTACGTACTTTATCCATTACTTGCTCAACTGACTGAGTCAATTGGCTAGAAAATGCTTGATCTTCTGTTGGTGGCTCAAGAGGAGTCATACGTTTCTTAGTTGTTTGTTCAACAATACGTAAGTAACCTAATTCACGTGGCGATACAAATGTAACAGCCATTCCTTCTTTACCTGCACGACCAGTACGACCAATACGGTGTACGTATGATTCTGGATCTTGCGGAATATCAAAGTTATAAACGTGAGATACGTTAGAAATATCTAATCCACGAGCAGCAACATCAGTTGCAACTAAGATATCAATTTTACCTTCTTTAAATTTACGCAATACACTTAAACGTTTAGCTTGCGTTAAATCACCATGAATACCTTCAGCGTTGAATCCACGCATATCTAATGCACGTGAAACTTCATCAACACGACGTTTTGTACGGCCGAAGATGATAGATAATTTTGGTGCTTGTACATCTAAAAGACGTACCAACGCTTCAAATTTTTCTTTTTCTTGAACTTTAACGTAAAATTGTTCAATTAAAAGTGCTGTCATTTCTTTAGCTGCAACACGTACAACTTCTGGTGATTGCATGTAACGTTCAGCGATACGACGAATCGGATCAGGCATTGTTGCTGAGAATAACAATGTTTGACGTTCTTTAGGAATTTCGCTAAGGATTGTTTCGATATCATCGATGAATCCCATGTTCAACATTTCATCAGCTTCATCCATTACGACAGTTTCAACATTGTTTAATTTCAATGTTTTACGACGAATATGGTCTAAAACACGACCTGGAGTTCCGACAACGATTTGTGGATTTTTTTTCAACGAACGGATTTGGCGACCAATGTCACTACCACCGTAAACTGATAATACACGTGCACGTTTGTCAAAGCTTAATTTGTAAAGCTCTTCAGCAACCTGAATTGCTAACTCACGTGTTGGTGCAATAATGATAGCTTGAACGTTATCATTTTTAGGATCGATTTTTTGAATAAGTGGCAAACCAAAAGCAGCAGTTTTACCTGTACCTGTTTGTGCTTGTCCAATTAAATCTTTTCCTGCAATTGCTAATGGGATTGTTTTTGATTGGATTGGTGTAGCTTCCTCAAACCCCATGCGTTCTACTGATTTTAATACGTTTTCATCTAAACCTAGTTCTGAAAATTTAGTCAATATATTCTTCTCCTTTATGGTGCAAAATTGGTATTAAACCATCTACTCAGGAGAGCTTCTGTATGATCTCTTCTACAATTGTCACTGCTTTTACAGCTTAAGTTTTTATCCATAATAAAAGCTTGGTCTCTGATATTGCGTACCAAGCAAATGTGTCTCACAGTAACTACTTATAAACTAATATTCACTCAAAAAGCCCTCGCCCTAATTAGCTCGGCTTACTAATCTATTCTAATAATAACACGTACGAGCATTCATTTCAATATTTTTTGACTAAAGAATGACATTTTTACATTTTTTTTCATGTTTTTTATGAAAAGTGTTGAATTAACTTTCATAATACTAATCAATACCTGCTTATCTCTCTTATAATGAAAACTGGTACTAAAACAGTAGCACTTTTACAACCAATCACGATTATTTGTTTGATTATTCGTATAACTAAACAAAGGCAATACGACCAATCTTTCTTTCCATATAAAAAAGCATATTGATTGGAAATCATCAACATGCTTCTCTATCCTGATTATTTGGCTAAGTGGGCAACGACATTATTTAATCTCATCGAATTTGAGCCTTTAAATAGAATCATTTCATCACCACTGACACTAGCTTCTAAAGCTTCTGTCAATTTGTTTAAGTCAGTAAAGTAATGTACTTTTTCTGCTGATAATACAGATTTAGCTGCTTCTGTAAAATAAGACATATAAGGACCATATGCAAACACTTCATCAATCTCTTCAGTTAAAGAATCCGCAATACCCGCATGTAACATTGGTGACTGTGCACCTAACTCCAACATATCGGCTAGTACAATAATTTTGCGACGATTTGTTTTGATGTGTTCGAATGTTTTCAACACAGCTTTTAAAGCTGTAGGACTTGAATTATAAACATCACTTAACATTTGGATGCCATTTCTGCCCTCTATCCATTCCAAGCGATCAGAGGTACGGCCAATTTCATATAAACCTTTTTGAATATTAGCGACAGATACACCTAAGCGGCGCGCTGTTAAAAAAACCGCGAGTGCGTTATACACATTATGTTCGCCAACAATCGGCACATGAAATTTAATTTTGTCGGTTAGAGATGTTGTGAAATCAGTAGAATCCATTGACGTTTCAATACTCGTCGGATAAACAGTATTGTTCTCAGATTCACCAAAACTTTCACGTTGAAAAACAGCTTCACCAACAAGTCGTTCCTTTAATAATGGATCATCTGGATAAATTAATAAACCATCAGCAGACAAACCTTCTGCTATTTCTAGCTTTGCGTCCGCAATTCCTCCACGTGATTTTAAGTACTCAAGATGTGCTTCACCAATATTTGTAATGACCGCTATATCGGGCTGTGCAATTGCAGTTAAAATGGCAATTTCACCTGCATGATTCATACCCATCTCTAAAACGGCAACTTCAGTATCAAGCGGCATGCTTAAAATAGTATACGGCACCCCGATATGATTGTTGTAATTCCCTTGTGTTTTATGTACTTTGAATGTTGTTTCAAGCACGCTTGCCATCATGTCTTTTGTTGTTGTTTTACCATTACTTCCTGTAATGCCAACAACTTTTGGATTGATTTTTTCAAGATAACTTTTCGCCAATTTTTGCAATGCGACCAATGTATCTTCTACAATTATCAGTGCTAATCCTGTCGGTTTTTCAACAGTCGAATCCGCTTGCCAAAAGGAAGCGTATGTTCCTTTTTCACGAGCATCTTCAATATAAGCATGGCCATCACGCTCACCTACGAATGGTATAAATAAGTTCCCTTTATTAATCTTTCTAGTATCAAATGAAATACCTGTAATCTCAATTGAGTTGTCACCTTCAACGATACCATCAACCCAACGTGCAACTGTTTGTACTGTTTCTTTAATCATTTTATATTACTCCCTTAATAAATTCTAGCTATCTTTTATAGTTCTAGATAAACCATGCAATAAAGAAAGATACAATTAGCCATAATAATGTAAATAAAACAATTGTAACTTCTCTGTTGCGGAAAAATTTCCCGAAAAAAATACGGATAAAAATATAGAATAACATGATTCCCCATAATACATAGAGTAGGCTATCTGGAAAAACTGGAATATGACTAAAGAAGATTCCAAAACCTGTCAAAATCATTATAATAATTAACATTAACAAATCTAACATCTTACATTACTCCCTTATTTCGTTTTTTGAGGGTCAATTAGATGTCCAAATTTAACAATTTGCTCAATCATTTTAACATCATTTTCTTTTACCATCTGTTTCAATTCGCGCGCTTCTCGGTCAGTCACAAGACTAATTGCCGCACCTTGTTCGCCCATTCGACCAGTACGGCCACTGCGATGAACATATTGCGTCAAACTTTGCGCCATATCAAATTGAATAATTGCTGGTAAATTCGGTAAATCAATCCCTCGAGCAGCAACATCAGTTGCTAATAATAAAGAAGTTTCACCCTTTTTAAAATCACGAACTGATTCTTGACGTTGTAATTTGGATAAATCGCCATGTAATGCAGAAATTTTAACACCATCGTGGTTTAATTTTTCATATACAGTGTTTAAACGACCAATTGTATTTACAAACACGATTGCTCGCATGTTTTCTACTTGCGCCAAACGATAAAGTGTTTTTACCTTATCACGTGGATTAACTTGAATATAGATATGATCAATTGTGGTAGGCATTTTAGCTTCGCCTGCTACCACTTCAATTTGTTGACTACTTTCAACTTTATCGAAAAAGTTATCCAATCGCTCTGAAGTTGTCGCAGAAAACAAACTGATTTGACGATCTCTATTTGCTGATTGACAAATAAAACGTGTTGTTTCTTCATGTTCTTCTGTCAGTAAAACATCCGCTTCATCAATGGTAATATATTTTATTTCATGCATTTTTAATTTTTTTTGTTTGATTAATTCTTCCACGCGACCTGGAGTTCCAACAAGTACCTGTGGTTTTTTCTTTAATTTCTCTAATTGACGCTTAATGTTTGCGCCTCCACCCAAAGTTGTCATTGTTACACCATTAATTAAAAATGGACGAATAACATCTGCAATTTGGACAACAAGTTCTTGCGAAGGTGCAAGAATAAGCCATTGGCATTTTTTCTCATTAGTAACACGACTCAAGTGCCCTAAAGCATAAGCCAATGTTTTACCAGTTCCTGTAGGAGCTTGTGCTACAACATCAGTTCCTGTCATTAATGGTTCGTAACTTTTTATTTGTATTTCTGTAGGTTCGTTATATCCTAACGCTTTCCATTTATCTTGCCATTCTGACGGCCAGTTTGTTTGATCCATTTAAAAATAACAACCTTTCTTTACTCAATTCTTCTACTTCATTATGACAGAAAGACTCAAATATTGCATTATTTTATTAAATGTCATCTCACCTCGTTTCAAGTATAAGTAATACTGCTTATATTTTTATTACCCAGTTAAAATGTTTGAAAATTCTAACTAAATAAAAAATTTATAAAAAAAAGCTAGTAAGTTATCCCATTTTGCGATAGCATGTATATAATTAATCGATTTTAAATGGGGGGATTTTTTTGGAATTACGGCAACTATTGTACTTTGTCGAAGTAGCAAAACACGAACATATGACAAAGGCTTCTGAACAACTACACGTCGCTCAATCAGCCATCAGTCGTCAAATTACAAATCTAGAGGATGAGCTTGGTGTTGAGTTATTTAATCGCATGGGCCGCAATCTACATCTTTCTAAAATTGGAAACCTCTATCTATCACAAGTGAAAATTGCATTAAATGAACTTAAGAAAGCTGAGAATATCGTTTCAGAATATGCTAATCCTGAAATTGGTACTGTTAAAATTGGCTTTCCTACTTCGTTAGCAACAAATTTATTACCTACACTCATCTCATCATTTCGTGAAAAATATCCGAATATTAATTATGAATTTGTGGAAGGTTCTAATAAAGAACTCAACGAAAATTTATTGAGTGGCAATTTAGATTTAACATTTTTTTCTCCTTTACCGATAAAATCAAACTTCATTGATACTTTCACTTTTTTTAATGAGAAATTAAA
The DNA here is from genome assembly GCF_017549435.1 of Brochothrix sp. Classification (NCBI taxonomy): domain Bacteria; kingdom Bacillati; phylum Bacillota; class Bacilli; order Caryophanales; family Listeriaceae; genus Brochothrix; species Brochothrix sp. Next base: position 17,964 of record NZ_JAFYUW010000035.1, on the reverse strand, counting down.
ACTTGTCATTCCAAACAATCACCACTTAGCTCAAAAAAAACAAGTAAACCTGGTTGATTTAAAAAATGAAAAATTCATTTTTTTTCCTGAAACTTTTTCATTATTCACTGATATTACATCTGCTTGTGAGAGTGTTGGTTTCCAACCTGAAATAATTTTCCAAAGTGCTGACCTACATACAATCAACGGCTTAGTCGAAGCTGGTTTAGGCGTTGCCATCTTGCCTGAAATTATTTTAGCTGATAACAACCCAAAAGATTCTCACATTATTGATATAACCAATCCTGCACTCTCACGTACCGTTGGTATTGGCTATACATTACAACGACGATTATCGCCGAGTGAACAACTGTTTAAAGATTTTTTGATTTCTTATTTTAATGTAGATATTGAGGTGGCTAACTAAAATGTTAATGAATCTAAATCCAAGACCGGCACCACAAGAGTATCTTTGTAGAGAAGGTGCCTACGACACACTCCCAGAAAAATTAGCTGAACGTTTTATAAAAAAAGCTATTTTAGTGCACGGCACAAAATCAATGGCTGTAGCTCAACCATTTCTTCCAGTATTTGATGATATTGTTATTATACCCATCGCATTTAATGGGGAATGTTCAGAAGAAGAAATACAACGCTTGGTTAGTTTATGTGCATCTGAACAAGCTGATGCAATCATCGGATTGGGTGGGGGCAAAATTATGGATACGGCTAAGGCTGCGGCTTACCGTTCTGGTGCACTCCCAGTTATTCTACTGCCTACAATGGCGAGCAACTGTGCTGCTTGGACACCGCTCAGTGTTCTTTATACACCTAGTGGTAATTCAACTGGTTTTGAGGTCTATCCTCAGCAGATATCGCTATTATTGATTGAACCACGAGTGATTATTAATTCTCCCATTCCCTTTTTTATCGCTGGCATTGCTGATACACTTGCAAAATGGTACGAAGCTGATGCGATATTATCGCAAATTAACGAACCAAGTTTAGCGCTTGATTTTTGTCGTTATGCCGCACAGATTTGTCATGATATCCCCCTTGCTTTAGGTGAAAAAGCTGTTGAAGATATGCGTAATAAACAGCCTACCTCCACTTGGATCAAAGTGATGGAAACCAATATAATGGCTGGTGGCCTTGTTGGTGGTTTTGGAGACGAGTACGGTCGCACCGCAGCTGCCCATCCAATCCACGATGCACTTACTTTGCGAGCAGAAACACATCAGTTCTTACATGGCGTAAAAGTAGCCTATGGCGTTCTTGTTCAATTAGCAATGGAAGGTAAATGGGATGAAATCGATCGTCTTTCCACTTTTTATAACACTTTCAACTTACCGCGTTGTTTAGCAGATTTAAATCTCAATCATTTAACCGACAACGAGTTGCTTATTATTGCAAATAGAGCATGCGAACCTGGTGAAAGCATTCATTTCCTACCAGGAGAAGTAACGCCTCAACTTGTGGTGTCAGCGATTCGTAATTTAGAAAAACATAACTATTAAAAAAACAGCAATCTCACATTTAGTGACGATTGCTGTTTCTTATTATTGAGCGTTCAATAAACCTTCTCATTTTCAGGCATAAAGTACTGTTCTTTTGTTTCAAAAATAATACTTACTGTCGTACCCACACCTTCAATTGATTCTAACGAAAGCACATGACCTAATTTTTTCGACATTTCCTTAGCGAGATAAAGCCCCATACCTGTTGACTTATAAGTGTTTCGCCCTTGAATCCCTGTATAGCCTTTTTCAAACACACGCTGGTGGTCTTCGATAGGAATACCAGGACCTGTATCGCTTATCATCAATTTAGCCTGTCGTCCATCTGCCTCCAAACAGCAAGATACTTCTCCACCTTGAGGTGTGTATTTAACTGCGTTTGAAATAATTTGATCACATACATAACTTAACCATTTCGAATCTGATCTAATCCAAATTTCAGGGACATTTATATTTAATTTGATACGCTTATTTATAAAGGCTGTTGCCTGACGTTTGATAGCATCTTTAACAATACGTTCAGCATTAATTTCTGTAATTAAATAATCGATTTCAAATGAATCTAATCGAGAAAAATAGAGTGACTGCATGGTTAATCGATCCACTTCATTCATTTCAGAAAGCAACTGTTGATAAACTTTTTCTGGCAATACTGCCTTATTATCTTTTAAAATCATTTTACTTGCGATGATAGGCGTTTTAATTTCGTGTGCCCAATAAAGTGCATAATTTTGCTTCTCTTTATCTTTATCAATTGATTTCGAGACATAACGATGATAGTTCTTCACTTGTTGTCTAAAAGAACGCATAAACATTTTTTGTTGTGTCGAATGTCCTTTAGGCAAGGCTGCAATATTATCTAACGTTTCATTTGTTGTTAAGACTTCATTTATTTGTCGCCAAAAACGATTCATTTTTAGATAATCAACAACTAAGTAGAATAATGTTAAACACAAATAAATGAACATAAGATAATGATAATCACCCAACCGCATAATATTCCCTGGTTGTGTTAACAAAAATACCAAAATAAACACAAACAAAACAGTAGCATAGGCTAAAAATGATTTTTTTTCTTTTAAATATTGTAAAATAGTCATACTGTTACGCCACCTTTTATTTCAAAATGTAACCTTGACCTTTCTTTGTTTGTATACGATCATGTATTCCAATTTCAGTTAACTTTTTACGCAAACGTACAATGTTTACCGTCAATGTATTATCATCAACAAAACTTTCATCTTCCCATAACACTCTCATAATTTCATCACGAGATACAATTTTAGTTTGATTTTGCATCAAAGTATACAATATCAAAAATTCATTTTTAGTTAAGTCTATTTTATTGTTCTCATAACTAACAACGTTTGTATCAATATGTAAAAAGAGGCCCTCTTGTTCCATCACAGTTGGTTGTTCTAAATCCTTATATGAATAAACCCTTCTTAACAATGCATTCACCCGCGCCATTAAAATATCCATATCAACTGGTTTTTCAATATAGTAATCAGCTCCCATATTCATTCCCATGATTTGATCCATTTGAGAATCACGTGAGGATATAAATATAATAGGGACATTTGAAATATCTCGAATTTGTCGACACCAATAAAAACCATCAAATTTAGGCAATGTAACATCTAAAATCACAAAGTGTGGTTCGATATCTAAAAATTCTTTTTTTACATTTTCAAAATCAATCACGGTGTGAACTTCTAGTCCCCAGCGCATTAAATTTTGTTTCATCGATTCTAAAATAATTGGATCATCTTCTACAATGTATACTTTCATTATTACCCTCCTATCTTTTATATGTTTGTTCTCATTTCTGGTGGACAGACAATTTTTAAATAATGATAAACAGCCATTACATAGTAGCATAAGTATATCACTGCATAAATGCTTAAGCTAAATACAATGGAAATATCAAATTGAAAACCTAACAATTTAAAATATGCAAACAGTGCAAATAAACAATGACTCATTGCTATAAAAAGTGGCACAATAAAGATAAAGCCTAATTGTTTAGCTACAATCATACGCATTTCTTCATAAGATACGCCCATTTTATAGAGTATTTTATAGGTTTGAATATCCTTAGTCGCATCAATTATTTGCTTGAAATAAATGATAGTTCCAGTTGTTACAATAAAAACCAATGATAAAAACAAACCAATATACAAAATCATTCCGAAAGTCAATTTAGACCAATTTTTATCTTCTTCGATAGATATGACACTCGCCCCATGATAGTGGCTAACAACTTCATTCATTTGTGTCACCAATTCACGACTATCCGTAAACGGCTTCAAATTAATATAATATACCGGTGTTGCCTTTGTTTTTTGCGAGAGTTCATAGTAAAGCTGATTACTTACCACCAGTATACTATTATAAGGACTAAAAACATTCTCTTTCTCCCTAATTTCAGTCGTTTTCAAATGAACTTTTTCATTGCCAATTTTATATACCACACTTTTTTGATTAGCAGAAAAATTTATCCCTTCATTATTTTTGCTATACAAAAAGATACTCTCATTGCCTAATATTTTTTCACTTGGTCTAAAATTAAATTTACGAGCAATTTTATGATAATCTTCCCATGGTATAACACGTATATTATAAGGGTTATTAACCATTTTAGGTACTTCTATATCTCCTGTTAAAAAGCTGGTATGTATTTTGAAATCGAGTTTTCTTTGATCTACTTTCGCAAGTGCTTCATCGTACATTTTGGGATTTCCATTTAACAATTGATAATTAATCATCGGATTATTTCTCACATCAATTGTTGTTTTATAAAACAAACTATTCACAATACAAAAGGCGGTCATTGTCACTGCACTTAATATCGTTATTGTTGTTATCATTATAACTTGTGAGTGCATTCTAGAACGTAACTGCTCAATCCAAATCATGTTTGTTCCGCGGTAAACATAAATTTTCAGTGTTGCTAATACGGTCAATAGTAATGGAAAAAGCGATTGAATAACAAAGTATGTGCCTACACAAACCAATAGGGTAACCAATGGAATCCATAAAAATAGAGAGATGTTTAAAATCTTTTCTCCTTCGGCATCAAACAAACAAGCAATCGAATAGCCAAATAAAATAAGTACCAAACCAATCGTACTAAACAAAACGGTCAAGTAAGGCTTGTATTTCTTTTCCTTCGGTTGAATCAAGTTAATGATGGGAAAATTTTTCACACGATACATTCCCGTTACTGCTGTTAAAAAAATTAAACTTGTAAACACAACCACTGTTTCAATTAAAGCTGGATAAGAAAAAGAAAACCCAGATGCTTTATCAAAACCCACAAATTTAAATAGAATCATCGTCGCTAATTTTGAAAAGAAAACCCCACATAACAAACCGCTACACAAGGCAATCAAGCTCATCGTAAATGTTTCAATAAATAATGTCGCACGTACTTGATATCTTCTCATTCCTAATAAAAAATAAGTGCCGATTTCTTTTTTTCGCTCTCTTAGGAAGTAGTTACTAGAAAAGAAAATGAAAATAGCCATTACAAAAAATAGTACGACAGCCGACATATTAAAACCTAACTGAATATAATTGGCATTATCAAGATTATTTAAAAGCTGGCGATTATATTTTAGATTTGAAAAGATAAAATAGATGGCTGTTGCAAAAATAAGCGATGTTAAATAAACACGGTACACACCAAAACTGCGCTTAATATTACGTAAGGCCAGTTGAAAAATCATCTTTTGCTCCTCCTATTACAGCTAGTACATCTAAAATACTCTTCAAAAAGGCTTGTCGTGTGCGCTTACCTTTGTATAATTCTGTAAAGATAGTACCGTCTTTTATAAACAATATGCGCTCACAATAACTAGCCGCATAAGCATCATGTGTCACCATTAAAATCGTTGTTTTTTCAACCTTATTTCTTTGAGCCAAAAGTTGTAAAAATTCTGTCGATGCATTTGAATCCAGCGCACCCGTAGGTTCATCTGCAAATAATATTGCTGGGGAGGAAATAAAAGCACGTGCTGCTGCCGCTCGTTGACGCTGTCCTCCCGATATTTGTGAGGGTAAGCGTTCAGAAGTATCTTCGATATGAAACGCTTCAATCGTTTTTTGATAACGTCGTTCTATTTCACTTTTATTAAATTTAAGTATCGTTAAGGGCAAAATAATATTTTCTTTGATTGTTAACGTTTCAATTAAGTTATATTCTTGAAAAATAAAACCCAATTTTTCTTTACGAAATTGCGCCATTTTCTTTTCTGTTAAATTTAAAAGGTCTACGCCATCAACAAAAACCTCACCACTAGAGGCTTCATCAATTGTCGATAATATATTAAGAAGCGATGTTTTCCCTGCTCCGGATGGCCCCATAATTCCTACAAATTCACCTTTTGGGATATCAAATGAAATACCATTAATTGCTGTATAAAGCGCATCATTCTTACCGTAGATTTTTCTAATATGTTTGACTGATAAAACTGGTTCCATTATTACCATCCTTTCTTACTATTTCTATTCTATCTTTTTTTTAGTTTTTTTGCATGTTTTTCTATTAATTACCAGCAATTTCAACTGCTAGACAATCCCGCTTTAAACGTGTAAAGTAATGAAAAGAAGATGAGTTTAAGGAAGGTGTGAGTCGATGCAAACGATTGGTTTTATTGGCGTTGGTAACATGGGAGGCGCAATTGCAAGAGGTTTAATTTCAAAAAATATCATTAGTCCTAACAATTTAATAATGTCTGGTGGCTCTGGCCCTCGTACAGCTAAACTACAAGCAGAGATTGGCGGTACCCTTTTAAGTAACATCGAAGTTGCAAAACATGCAGATATCTTATTTATTGGTGTTAAACCAGTCATAATGCCTGCTTTATTAGCAGAAATTAAAGAAACGCTAGCTGCACGTCCTAACACATTGATAGTCACAATGGCAGTAAGTTTAACAATCGATTGGTATGAAGAACAACTCTCATCAACAATCAAACTTATTCGGACTATGCCGAATACGCCAGTTGCCGTTGGAGCTGGTATGACAAGTATCATTCCTAATGGGAATATTTCACCGAACGAACTGACCTCTGTACAAGCATTCTTTAATGCGTTGGGCAAGACAGTTGTGATCGAAGAACGATTAATGGATACAGCTTCAGCACTCGCGGGTTCATCACCTGCCCTTGTTGATATATTTATCGAAGCTTTAGCAGATGGTGCAGTTGCAAAGGGCTTACCACGTGCCCAAGCTTATGAGATGGCTGTCCAAACAATTATTGGCAGCGCAAAATTAATGCAAACAACACAGTTACATCCTGGCGAATTAAAAGATCAAGTGTGTTCTCCAGGTGGTACAACAATTGAAGCTGTTAAAACATTAGAAAAACATAATTTTCGTTATGCTGTTATCGATGCCATTGGCCAATGTGTTGATAAGGCTAAAAAATAACTTTTATTTAGTAGTCACACATCATTTTGTGTGACTTTTTTATTATCTCTAAAATTATTATTACTTTATTTATAGCTTTCTTATTTGGTCAATTACTAATGATATTACTGACTGTGACAGTCTTTAAAACATTTAATTTCATAAAAAAATAAATTAAAAAGCATTCTATTTTAAATTAGGGGTTTACTTTTTTATAATTTCGGGTATAATACATATACAGCTGATTAATACGGAACTTTGATTTCGAACCCGCCTTCATTCGAATTCGAATTTAGTCAGACCTGTTGTATATCAAAGAAAGGAAGTGCTAAGTATGATTTATACTAATAACACTAAGAAAGATGTTATTTTAGCGCGTAACAATGATGAATTTCGTCAGTTATTGAACGGAATGATTCCTAACCCAAAAGAGTCGTCATTAATACGCAAACAAAAAGTAATTAAATAAATTGCTCAGTCCTCCTATTACATTGATAGGGGGCTTTTTTTATTACTTGGATACACTCCGTCTTTTTTCCAATAATAATCCATAAAAACAAAACAATTAATTTTGTTTACTACAAACAATGATTACATAAAAAAATTCATCTGATTTTTTTAACAAATATGCTATTTTACTTGAAAAGGGGTATAATACAAGTGAAAGATAGTTTAACTAATTAAGGGGGAAACCACCATGACATTATCTTACGAACGAATCTTAGTAGCTATTGATGGATCAAAAGCATCAGAACAAGCTTTTAAAGAAGCAACTGCTGTTGCTAAAAGAAATAATGCAACATTAGGTCTCGTACATGCAATTGATACACGTGCTTTTTCAGCAGTTACTTCATATGATGGAGCGATGACAGACAAAGCAACAGAATATGCTGAAACACTCTTAACAGAATATAAAGAATCTGCTATTAAAGAGGGCCTTGAAAATGTAGAAATTTTCATTGAATACGGTTCACCAAAAACTGTTATTTCACGTGAAATTGCTAAGAAATTCAAAGCTGACCTCATTATGTGTGGTGCAACCGGTTTAAACGCTGTTGAGCGTTTACTTGTCGGAAGTGTTACTGAGTACGTTATTCGTCATGCACCATGTGATGTTTTAATTGTAAGAGGCACAGCTCCAGACGTAGAAACTGTTTAATATTTAATAAAACAGTTGTATATCCCAAAAAGCACAACATGTTGACATAAATGTCATTATGTTGTGTTTTTTTATAAAAAAATCCTAACGATATCACTATCGTTAGGAGAAATATTGTTTAATTATTTTTCATTTTGAACAGTCACAACATCACGAGCGATTTCTACTTCTTCGTCAGTTGGGATAATTAATACTTGAACTTTAGAAGCATCCGTACTGATTGAACGTGCTGAATCACGGTTTTCATTAGATTGGTTCAACGCTTCATCTAATTCAACTCCCATGAAACCAAGACCTTCGATTGCGCCACTTCTTACAACAGCACTATTTTCACCAACACCTGCTGTGAATACGATAGCATCAACGCCACCCATTTCTACTGCATAAGCGCCAATTGTTTCTTTAATACGTTTGATAAAGATTGATAAAGCTAATTCTGATTGATGAACGCCCTCTTGTGCAGCAGTTGTTACATCACGTAAATCACTAGAAAGTTCAGAAATACCTAGTAAGCCTGATTGTTTATTAAACACGTCAATAACTTCTGCAGCTGTAAGGTTTTCTTTTTCCATTAAGTATGGAACAACTGCTGGATCCAAGTTACCTGAACGAGTTCCCATTGTTAAACCTTCTAACGGCGTAAAGCCCATTGAAGTATCTAACGATTTACCATCTTTAATCGCACAAATACTTGCACCATTACCAATGTGACAAGAAATAATACGTAAATCTTTTACATCTTGTTTCATGAATGTTGCTGTTTCTTTAGAGATATAGTTATGGCTTGTACCGTGGAAACCATATTTACGAATACCATGTTCCTTATAGTAACGGAAAGGAATACTGTATAAGAATGATGTTTCTGGCATTGTTTGGTGGAATGCAGTATCAAAAACGGCAACAGTTGTTGCTGTTGGAATTGCTTCTTGGAAAGAACGAATACCTGTTGCATTAGCCTTGTTATGCAATGGTGCAAATGCAGCTAACTTATCAATTTCTTTGAGAACTTCTTCAGTTACAAGCGCTGAGCTAGCAAATGTTTCACCACCATGTACAACACGGTGACCAGTTCCTGTAATTTCATCAAGGCTCTTAACAACATCAAGTGAGATTAAGAATTCAAGAATCATTTTTACTGCTTGGTCATGATCTGCAAGATCTAACGTTTGTTCATGCTTTTTACCTTCTTTAGTTTTAATTGAAATTACTGAATCTTTTAATCCAATACGTTCAATTAATCCTTTAGCTAATACTGTTTCACTTGGCATTTCAAATAATTGAAATTTTAATGATGAACTACCTGCGTTGACTGCCATAATTTTTTGCATTTTTAAATTACCTCTTCCATTCTTTTTTAGTTGTTTTTAAACCATTCTTCTAATTTTTTTATAATTGCTAACATTTTTTTTGCATCTGATAAGTTAGGCAATTGTGAAATAAGGACATCTTTTGCGGGCTGTACTTCTTCACTTTTTTTACGGAATACTACGATACTTTTAACTGCTTCTTTTTGTTTGAAAAGTGAGTCTGGTAATTGTAACACCATCTCTAAAGAGCCATTTTGTTGAACATAAGCGTTTAACTGCTTGCCAACTTCACCAGCTAAAATGTTAGACGGGAGAAGTAAGACTGCATGTCCACCACTTTTCAAATAATTGAAAGCTTGTTCAACGAATAACAAGTGAGCAAACGAGTGACCTTCATCTTGACGTAATTCAAAGTTTTTTGCTCCCTCATCATTCGGATAATACCCAATCGGCAAATCACTCACTACCGCATCCACAGGATCAATTAATAAGTTACTTAAACCGTCTTGGTGAATCAATCGCATAGGTGTGTGTTGTAAATTCGCCCCTGCATAAGAAAGTGAAACGAGTAAATCATCAACTTCGACACCGGTCATAGAAATTGACTCGCGCTCTTTCATTTGATTATGAACCGTCATCAACAAGTTACCCGTACCCACTGCAGGATCAAATATTGTAACATCCTTTGTATTGGCTGTGAATTTATCAACCAAATAACCCATAATAAACCCAATTGAATCTGGCGTCATTTGATGATTTGTTTGGATTTCATCCTCACGTAAACCCTTCAACAATACAAGTTGGTAAGCACGACGAATTACTTCAGCTGGAACTTCTTCCAATTGAATATTGTTATATTGTTCTAATAACTTTTGAGAAAGTTCTGGATTCATATTTTCTTGCAGAACTTTATGTTCGAAAATATTTTCTGCTGTCTGATAAACAGCCTCCAAATAAGTAATACCCTCTGCTTTTTTCAACGGTTCTATTGCTTGATCTAGTTGTTCGAACAATTCTTCAAACTGAATATCCTTTGACATACTGGTGCACCTCTCCTACTTCTACAATCTTCTGCACATTTCATTATTGTAACGACAATAAGCACTATCCGCAAGTGATACAAGCGAATTTTTGCCCAACAATTTCTAAATGTTTCTTTTTATAGACACGTTTGCGTATAATTAATACGAATCGACTTCATTCATTATAATAGCAGAAATCGTATAATGTTTCTATGGTTACCGCTGATTTTATGCAAGTCTTTCTAAATCAAAAATAAAAACTCTTATATACTAGCCTTAACAAACAAAAAAACTCAGTACTGCAACAACAATTGCTGCAGAGTACTGAGAAATTAATTCGAAATATTTATGCGTTTTTAGCCGCTTCGATTGCTGCTTCATAGTTAGGATGATTTGTAACTTCATCTAAATATTCAACATAAACAATTTCATCATTTGCATTGATAACAAATACTGCTCGACTTAATAAGCGTAATTCTTCAATCACTACGCCATATGCCAATCCAAATGAAAGTTCTTTATGATCAGATAATGTTACTGCATTAGGTAAACCTTCTGCTGCACACCATCTTTTTTGTGCAAATGGTAAATCGTTTGATATTGTCAAAACAACTGTATTTTCTAAGCTACCACCATCAACGTTAAAACGACGACTCTCTTGTGAGCAGACGCTTGTATCTACAGAAGGAACAGCTGCGATTAATTTAACTTTACCTTTATAATCAGCAAGTGTTTTTTCTTCTAATCCGTTATCTAAAACGCTGAAGTCTGGTGCTTTGTCACCTACTTTTAATTTGTTTCCGAGTAATGTTACTTCTCCGCCTTTAAATGTTGTCATGTTGAACATCATCCTCTCTTCTTTTAATTGCTACATCCTTATTATACGAGGTATTACACCCTAATTGCATTTATTTTGCCTATAGTAAGCCTTCAAATTCTTCAGAAGTCGCACTATTGGCTTCAATTGAGACAGTAATCGTTTCAACATTAGCAATTGCTTCTGCCATTAACGTATCAAAATCAACTTTTGATTCAAAGCGTTCTACCTTGTCTAAGCGAGGTTGTGTTTTTGGTTGCTTAGGAGTAAAGATTGTACAGCAATCTTCAAACGGCTGAATCGATAACTCAAATGTATCAATTTCTTCAGCAATTTTAATAATATCATTTTTATCCATTGTAATTAACGGACGTAGTATCGGTGTACTTGTCACATCATTAATCGCTAGCATACTCATCATTGTTTGTGAAGCAACTTGACCTAATGATTCACCATTAACAATTGCTAATCCATCATTTTGACGGCGAATTTCATCTGTTATACGCATCATAAAACGACGAGTAGACGTCATAATATAACCTTCAGGAATACGTTGTTTAATTGTTTCTTGAATTTTTGTAAAAGGTACCAAATGAATTTTAATATCCCCTGTATAACGCGTTAGTTTTTGCGTTAAATCAATTGCTTTTTGTTTAGCGCGTTCACTTGTATACGGAGGGCTATAAAAATGAACAGCTTCAATTTCAACACCACGACGCATTGCTAAATAACCTGCAACTGGACTATCAATCCCACCTGACAGCATCAACATAGCTTTTCCAGCAGAACTAACAGGCATACCACCTTGTCCCATGACTGTTTCAGATGAGATATAGACACCCTCTTTACGAATTTCAACTGTAATTTCAATATCAGGATTTTTCATACGAACGGCAATATCATCGTTATACGCATCCATAATCGCATCTCCGACCATTAAATTAACATCATTCGTATCGAAAGGAAATTCTTTATCCGCGCGTTTAGTTCGTACTTTAAACGATTGTCCTTCTTTATAATGACGTTGCAATAACGCAACTGCCATCTCTTTGATTTGTTCGATATCTTGTTCTACCTTGATTACGGGACTATAACTTTGAATCCCAAACACCAAATGTAATCGTTCCATTATTAATTGATGATCGGCACCATTCAATGTAATAAACAAACGATCTCGCTCTGCATTAATCTTCACTTCTGGTACATCTTTTAATAATTGATGGACACTACTTGCTAAGCGTCGTACAAACACTTTACGGTTATTTCCTTTTGTTGAAAGCTCGCCATAACGAACCAAAATACGATCATATTCTATCATTTATTTCACCACTTCATTTAAATTTTTGATGACACGTGTTATTGCTTGTTTAACTTTTACCATCTCAGAAGCGCTTGTATCGTAGTTAAAACTAAAACGAACTGCGCCTTTCGCTTCTTTGTTTGGAATTTTCATCGCCATTAACGTGCCATCACTTGTTGGAGATTTTGATGAACATGCACTGGTTGTTGAAATATAAATCTCTTCTGCTTCTAGCGCATGTACAAAAACTTCACCTTTTTGTTTCTGAACACTAAAACAACAAATATGTGGTGCACCTTCTGTTGATGAATAAACTGTTACGCCAGATATTTCTGTTAACCAGGCAATAAAATCGTTCTTTAATGCAGCTAGTTGCGAAACTTCTGTTTTCATACGTTCCATTTCCATACGCATTGCTTTTGCCATTGCAACTACAGCGGCAACATTTTCTGTACTGCTTCTAAAACCGGCCTCTTGTCCACCACCATGCAATAGTGGCTCAATTCGAAGATAACCTGACTTATAAAGTAGTCCCGCTCCACGCAGGCCGTGAAACTTGTGTGCTGAGGCACTTAATAAATCAATGCCCATTTCTTTAATATTAAGTGGCACTTTTGATAATGACTGTACCGCATCGACATGAAACAACACATGATCATATTGTTTTAACACCTTTCCAATTTCTGCAATCGGCTGAATACTTCCAATTTCATTATTAACATGCATAATCGATACTAAAATTGTATCTGGACGTATACTCGCCTCAACATCAGCTACTGCAACATGTCCTGTTTTATCAACTGGCAAATAGGTAACTTCAAAACCATTTTTTTCTAAAAATGCCATTGTATTCAAAACAGAAGGGTGTTCCATTTTAGTTGTAATCAAATGCTTCCCACGATTTTGGAATGTCCAAGCAATACTTTTAATTGCCATATTATTACTTTCGGTCCCACTAGCTGTCATGATTAATTCATTTTCATCAACTGCTAACAGTTGTGCCATTTGTTTTTTTGATTCTCGATAAAGCTTTTCAACTTTACCACCTAATCCATGTAACGATGATGGATTAGCAAAATATTGTGTCGCGACCTGCCCATAAGCTTTCACAACTTCAGGATAAGGTTGCGTTGTTGCACTATTGTCCAAATAAATCATTTCTATCACCTTTCTTTACACAACAATGCCAGATAAACACTATGTTTTATCTGGCACCAGACTGTAGATAAAAGCTGTTCAAGGTCGTCACTCCTTGCTTGCTCGGGATTACGTACTATAAGTACGCGCACCGTCACGCGCTCGTCGTTCCTACTATAACAGCATTTCTATCCAGCCTTCTCATATCATAGTCAAAGTCGCTTAAATCATCTTCAAAGAAAAAACAGTTTTCGAGACTTTGTATACAATCTGATGTCAGATAAACACTCTGTTTTATCTGGCACCTTCATTCTACTTATCTTTCTAAAACACAACCATATCAGTCTTTAAATTACCAACTAATTTTATACGACTTCAACTAAAATATCAATCTTTTAATAATGATAATTTGTATTTGCAAGTTGTTCTTCAACACGTTTAACTGCACCTGCTTCAACTTTTTCTAAACTTTTAGCAGCAATCTCTAAAGCTTTATTATAATCATGTTCGTCATCATAATAACCTTCTGCAACTTGTAATTGCATCGCTAATTCTTGATTTTTAAAACGGTAGCGGTTTGCATATTGAATAACACCTTCAACTAGACGAGCATTTTCAACCATTTCATAAATACCTGATTCAACCCCGTCTACTCTGTTTGCCGCCTCATTCCACAAACTGTTCATCGCGCTTACATTAATTGGTGTTTCTTCTAATGAAGCATTTAATGAACCTACACTGATATAAGCCTCTTCGATTGATTCTTTTAAATCAGTCGGCACACCGGGTATACGACAGCGTTGGATATAACTTTCTAATTTTAAAAGACGGTCAATATAACTGTTAGCTTTTGCTTTAGCTGCTAATTCATCTTTGCGAATTTTTTTCAATTGTTCACTGTATTCTTGTTGCAATACTTTATTTTCAGCAATTGTTTCTTGTAAAGCAACAATCAATTCAGCGATACTCGAGTGATCAACAGTGCCTTCTGAAAAGGCAATTTTAGCCTGCTCATAGTTTTGTTCTGCACGCTTTAAGTTTTTGCGCATGCTCGCTGGTTTAGCAGCTGTTTCTTCACTTAATTCATATTTTTCAGAAACTGTTTTTGCTTCAGAATAAAGCATCTCAACAGCATCTTGCTCCATTTTCAATTGATGCTCTGTCTCCAATTGTTCATTTTCAACAAATTGTCGCGCCACAGCTTCTGCTTCCAATTGATCATAAAGACTGTTAACTTTCTCTGTAATACGTTCAATTTCTAAAGTCGCTTCTTGGTTATCACCAGAAGATACCAATGATTCTACACCTTTAAGTTCTTCTTTAAAACTTTCAATCGCTTGATCACAATTGATAAGGTTAAGCGAATAGCCCTGCGCTTTCATACCATTATAACCACGTGAAAGTTGAACGAATTCATTAGGCAATTCATGATTTAATTTTTGTAGGAGTGGTGGAATTTCTTTGATTTGTGTTTCCAAAGATGTAATATGCGCTTCAATCGTATCTTTATTACGATAGTACTCAAGAAAATCACCCATATTATATTGTTCATTCGCTTGTGTAATTTCTTCACGCAAACGCTTCTCTTCACTTTCAAGTCGTTCTATTTGTGAACCAAATGTATACGCTTGTGTTAGTAATACTTTACGTGATTCTATCAACTTATCATCAGCTTCTTCTAAAGAACGTTCTACCTCAGCATGATGTTTAGTTAAACGATCAAGATTCTTTGTAATAGTATCAATTTCTTTTTCCATACTATCTAATAATCTTTCAGTTTCTAACGCTGTCGGTTTCACTGATGTAATACGAAACATCTCATTATCTTGCTCCATTTCATGAAGTAATTCCTCCACTTTCGGCAAGTTTTTATCGATTAAGTGCTCCCAACGTTGACGTTCACCCTCAAACGCTTCTTTTGTTTCACCACTAAGTGCAATCTTTTTCACTGAATTTAGTTTATCAATGACAGGTCGATCGAATAATACTTTTTTCCTAATTTCGAGTGCTTCAATTAATTTATCCGCACGACGTCTCATCATATAAAATACCACTAAGATGATAATTACAATGACGATAAAAACGATTAAGACTTTTAAAAACATGGTCATCCCCCTGTCGTTAGCTTCATTAATGTATACCATTATTTTTTTCGATTTTTTAATTTTCAAATGTCCATAGACATAGTCTATAATAACACTATTACGTGAAAAAATAAAATGTTAGAGCTGTTTTTTTCAGACTAATAGTTATGTTTTAACCGTATATTTATTTATAGGAGGGATTTTTAATGACAGATTCAAAGCAATACGAACGTTTAATCAAACAAACCGAGGCACTCTTGATGGGCGAAAACAACTTAATCGCCAACATGAGCAACGTCTCTGCTTTACTAAACGAAACACTTGAAGATATTAACTGGGTTGGTTTTTACCTTTATGAACAAGATGAACTTATATTAGGACCCTTCCAAGGTAAAGTTGCCTGTGTCCATATCCCATTAGGAAAAGGCGTGTGTGGCACCGCAGCAGAAAGTCTTGAAAGTATCGTCGTTCCAGATGTAAATGCTTTCCCCGGCCATATTGCCTGTGACAGTGCTTCTTTATCTGAAATTGTTATCCCTATTGTTAAAGATAACAAATTAATCGGTGTTTTAGATATTGATGCCCCGATTAAAAAGCGTTTTTCTGACCATGACAAACACTATTTAGAGCAAGTAGTTACATATCTTTAAACTGTAGAGCTTGACTTAACAACTACATTCGGGTTATACTAATCATTGTGTAAAATAGTGCAGCTGATGTGTGGCTGCTAGGTCAGTATTTCATTCCCGTTTTAACAACGAGGTGTATCGTGTAACCTGCGGCTGCATGGTGAAGGTATGTAAAGATGAAATCCGCTAGTAGTAAATCATATCCGTATTTGTTTTATGCTAAAACAAATTCAAAGGAGGAGTCTCTCAATGGCTCGTTATACAGGTCCATCTTGGAAATTGTCTCGCCGCTTAGGCCTTTCACTTCTAGGAACAGGTAAAGAATTAGAAAAACGTCCGTATGCTCCAGGTCAACATGGCCCTACGCAACGTACAAAATTAAGCGAATACGCTTTACAACAACAAGAAAAACAAAAATTACGTCACATGTTCGGTATAACTGAACGTCAATACCACAACACTTTCTTACGTGCTGGTAAACTACAAGGTAAACAAGGTGAAAACTTTATGATCCTTTTAGAGCAACGTTTAGATAACGTAGTATACCGTTTAGGTTTAGCTCGTACTCGTCGTGGAGCTCGTCAATTAGTAAACCATGGTCATATTTTAGTCGATGGTAAACGTGTTGATATTCCTTCATACCAAGTAGATCCTGGTCAAGTTATCTCTGTTCGTGAAAAATCACTTAACAACTCTTCTATTAAAGAGTCTTTAGAAGTGGCACCAGCAGTAGCTGAATACTTAACTTTCGACGCTGAAAAAATCGTTGGATCGTTAGTACGCTTACCAGAACGTTCTGAATTACACCCAGAAATTAACGAAGCGTTTATCGTTGAGTTTTACTCACGTTAAGCAACACCGTTATATTCGAAAAGCCATTCCTACGGGAATGGCTTTTTTTGTTACTGACATTGTTGCGAAGAGATGAGCTTACAAAGACAGTATGGGTGCAGTTATCGTAGCGGATTTATCGCTTTACGAGAACAGTATGGGACGGAGCGAAAGCGAGTACCACTCCTTGTGTTAATGTCCATCAAGTCATTAACAGTCTTTTAAAAATAGCTTATAAGCGTAACCTTCTTTAATAAAACAGTTACACCCTTTCCCACTTACCATGAGTTACTTGTTTCAATCATCTCATTTTTTAGAAGTTGAATAGCGTTTTTTTCAAAATAATTTATTTGATCTTTCATTTGTTTGGTAAAAAACCATTTCTTAATTTGTAGACTATTAATTGGCCGATGAGTGGTATCATGAGCATCTGTTGCAATAAAATGAATCAACTCTTTTCGAATAAGTGTTTTACTGATTTTTTTAAAATTCGAATTGAAGGAGAGGCTTTTCCAAGTTAATTGTGTATATACACCTAAATCAATAAAGGCGGTTAATTTATCAGGTTGTTGTTTAATGATACTATTCCGTTCAGGGTGAGCAATAATTGGTTTATAACCTGATTGAATCAACTGTGATACAAGCGTTAAGCTGTATAAAGGGATAGCCGAGGTGGGTAGTTCAATTAAAACATAGTTGCTATCAGCTAAAGTAATTGCTTCTCCTTGCTGCAACTTTGTTAATAGTTCTTCATGTATTCTCAGCT